>JALSSH010000029.1 GCA_026984385.1 Ardenticatenia bacterium
CTCCGGCACGAGCACAATCGCGCCGCGCCCTTGAGCCAGCACGCGCCCGACCGCCCGCAGGTAAATTTCCGTCTTGCCGGAGCCGGTAACGCCGTGTAGCAAAAAGACCGGCGGCATATCGGCGGGCGGCTTGTCGCGCCAATGGGCCGCGTCGAGTGCCTGGCGCACGGTTTCCCAAACGCGCTGTTGTGCCTCGGTGAGCGGGGGGGGCAAGGTGGGCGGCACGTCCGCGCCGACCAGGGTGTCGCGCCAGGCTTCTTGTGCGCTGAAGACGATCAGGCCGTCACGCACCAAGCGTTTGAGGTGCGCAAGGCGCGCGCCACTGTGCTTGTAAACTTCGCCGATGGGCACAGGTTCTTGGTGTTGCGCCAAGAATCGCAGCACCTTGAGGTAAATTTGCGCGCCACGCAACTTGATGATGCGCTGGCGGGCCGCTTCCGGCGGCAAGCGCAGCTCCACGACCGGCGGATCGTCCCAGCGGCGCACAACGCCCGCGCGCACCAACGCCCGCAACGCCGAGCTGCTCATGCCTTTGGGCGAGAGCGGCTCGCCCGCTTCCAGCAGCGTCTGCAAAATGCGCTTGCGCGCCGGCGCGCGGTCATAGACGCCCGCCTCCAGTTGCGTGCGCACCTCGTCCGCCGCCAAAGCCAGCGCCACCCAACGCCGCTTGGCGCTGATCCGCACCGCCCGCCCCTTCGCCAGCGCTTTGATCGGCGCAGCCGTGCAGCCGACGACCTGTTGCAGCTCGGCCTGGTTCATGCGGTGCTCGGGCGCGGCCAGTAGCGCTTCCAACACGTTGGCGCGACGGGACTCCCGCCCCAGACGGAGCGCTAGATCGGGGATATGTTGCGGCGGGACGATGAGCTGCACGGTGCGCACGATCTTGGGTTGCGCCCCGACCGGCTCCAGGATCGGCTCTTGCGCCACCACGCCTTGACGCACCAGCACGGCCATCGTGCGCCGCCAACGCGCGCGCGGCAAAGCATGGGTGATCTGGCGTCCGCGCAACGGGCCACGTCGGCGGAGCAAGCTCAGCAGGCGTTTTTGTGCCGCCGAGCGCCCCTCCGCCTCCTCGTCGAGCAGCACGTAGCGCATATCGCCACGCCGCGCCAACCCGGGCGGCAACATCAACGCCAAACACGCACCAATCGGCGCGAGGGTATGTTCGGCTAACCAGCGCGCCAGTTGCATCTGCGCGGGTGTGAGTACCGGCTCCGGGTCGAGCCGCTCTAGGATCGGCTTGGTCTTGGGCACGGGCGAGCTTTCATGCAAGGCCAAGACCACGCCGGTGGTCATGCCCACGCCAAAGCCGACCTTGACCAGATGCCCGGGCGCGATCTTGCCGGCCAGCGCGGGCGGGATGTGGTAATGAAACGTGTTGCGCACAGGCCGGTTGACGGCCACTTCTGCGTACATGGGCATATATCCGGTCATTGGCGCTGCAAGTGAGCGATCGGGAAGCCGCGCGCTCCCGCGCCGCCCGCGTGCGCTTCCAGCGCACCGAAGCGGCAGAGCCGCTTCGAGGCCTGGCGCAGCCAGGCCTGCGGGCGGCGCGGCGGCGGGTGTTCACTTGGCGCGGGTGAATAAGCGGTCAGGCGTGCCGCTCGTAAAACACGGCGGCGCTATAGCCCACCACTTGCCGATAGTCCCCCGTCACATCGCCGGAGGTGGCGTGATGGAGCACTTGGGCCGTATCCGCCCCGAGCGCTTTGGCCGCGATCATCACGCTGGCGATAGCCCCGTGCCCGCACGCGAGCTTGTGACCGTCGGCCTCCGCCGCGACCACGCCCGCCGGATCGAAGCGCGCGATGGCGTCCAACACCTGCCGATCCAACTGCTCGGCGAGCGCCTGGGGGTAAAAGTGCGAAAGATCGGAGCTGGCGACCAGCAGCACGCGCTCCCCGCGCAGCAAGTCGGCCAGCGCCGTGCCCAGCGTTTGCGCCATGCTCAGCGACTGGTCAACCAGCGCCAAGGGCAACAGCCGAAAATCCCCCAACACGCGCTGCAAAAACGGCAGCTCGATCTCCAGCGAATGCTCCGGGTCTTCGCGCACGGTTGCGATCGGTACAACGCGCCCCAGTTCCGCCAGCCGATCGCGCGCCACCGGCACGATCCCCAGCGGCGTCGCGTAGGCGGCATGACCGGTCGTGATCAGCGGGGCGCGATACGGATAATGGGAAGGCCCGACCAGCGCCACCACGTCCACCGCCAGCCCCTGCACCGCCTTAAACGCATAACCGGCCACCGGCCCGGAGTAGCGATGTCCGGCGTGGGGCGCCTGAATACCCACAATCCGCCCGGGGATCGGCGGCACGGTGGCCTGGGCGATGTATCGGTCTACACTCGCCGCCAGGCGCTCTGGATCACTCGGATACCACTGGCCCGCAATCGGTGAGGGCCGCACATCGAGCGAAGGTTGAGCTTGGGAGGTCATAGGTACTCCTTCCTGGCATCACGTGTGCTCATCTCTATTGTACTCGATCTACGCCGCGCCAGCCGAAGGCGACTTACGAGGCGAAGCGGCAAGGCCACTTTGTGTGTTTAGAAGTTTTTTATGCCTTTGCGCCGCATTTTTTATCAGATATAGCCCCTAAACCGTTGACTTTTTCGTCAAATCTCTCTTACACTGATCTGTAACGGGACGCCAAGGTGCTAAGCTGGGGGCAAGGCGTTAGCGCCGCACGCAGCCCTAATGCTCTTTCTCGCTCGCCCAACCTCGGCCAAACCCGAGTGGGGATACGTGTTTAGGAGGTTCTTATGGCTTTCGGCAACAAAGTTCAAGCGGACTATGACGAACTCAACAACATCGCCAACCAGTTCGCTCAAGAAGCCGCCGGAGTGGAGCAACTCACCAACCAGATTTTGAGCCTGGTGGGAGAACTGGAAGGTGGAGGCTGGATCGGACGGGGAGCGGACGCCTTTTACGCCGAAATGCACGACATGGTCGAGCCAGGGTTGCAACGCCTGGCACGCGCCCTGGAAGAAGCAGGAAGCACCACCAAGCAAATCGTCAACATCATGTCGCAAGCAGAGCACGAAGCCAGCAGCCTCTTCAGTCGTCGCTAGGCGCGCGGCTCGCTCCCTAGCGGCTGCCCAGCTTTCCAGGAGGGAAACCATGACCGATGTACAGATGGATTATGACATGATGGAAGAGATGGGGCGGCTTTTCAAAGAAGCGTCCCAACACATGGAAGACCTAACCCGTGCCATGCAAGATATCGCCACCCGCCTTGAAGATGGCGCGTTGCAAGGCCGTGCCGGTCAGATTTTCGCCGAAGCGCTGCGCAACAACCTGGCCTCGCGCATCAACGCGCTGCAAGCCAAGCTCGAAGAGCTTTCGATGGACGTGTACGCAGCCATGACGGATATGTACGACGCCGATCAACGCGGCGCTTCGGGCTTCGGTGACTAACGTTGGCAACCAACCAGTCAGAGAGGTGGTGAACGATGTCGATTTTCAGTTGCGTATTTGGAGAAGTGCAAGACGTTGTCAGCCAAGTAACCCAACAGGCCAACATGATCGAAGACCTGATGGGAAACATTCGCGGCGGTATGCAGCCTATCACAGGCGGCGCATGGACCGGCCAGGGCGCACAAGCCTTCATCGAAGAAGTCGAAACCCGTTTGATCCCCGAGATCATGGCGCTGATCGCCTCAATCGGGGGCTTCGGCGGCGGCATCACTCAAGCTATGGACACCGTACAACAAGCCGACAACGACGCGGCCAATGTGGTCAACAACTTGGTAGACGTGTTCGACTCGATCTTCTAAACGAGTGCACGAGGAACTCAGAAGCAAACCTAAGGAGGCAACAATGGCCGAAGTCTCAATGGACTATGAGGCCGTACAGGCAATGGCCGACGGCTTTAACTCAGCCGCCGACACACTCCAGAATGTCAGCAAAGCGCTAGAACTCGCCATCGGCATCCTAAAAGCATCGGCGTTCTTCGGGCTGGTCGGCAACATGGCCTTAGCGCACTATCTGGAGGGCATCAAGCCCAACGTAGATCGCCTGGCGAACACTTGCGACGAACTCAACCAAGACCTCGTCGGCGCGATCCGCTATTTGCGCGACGGCGACCAAACGGCCAGCAGCCGTTTTATCTGAGCCAACTTTTCGGGCAAAACCCACTACACCGCCCGCAAACACCCACCAGCGCCCAAACGCTTCGGTGGGTGTTTAACGTCTTGCGCCCTACCCCAACAAAGCCGCCAACATGATCCACAACGTGACCATAAAAGCGCCGCCAACAACAAGCGCCGCCAAATGCCGATTGAGGTTGCGCGTCTTTTCCGGCGGCACTTCTCCAAACTTGGTGCGCAACATCTTGGCAAAAACCCGCACATCCTGCTGGCGATAGGCTGGCTGACGATGGATCGCTTGCTGCACGATCTCGTGAATGTCCTTTGCCAGATCGGTGCGTTCTAACGGCTGCGGCACCCCCTTCACCACCGCCGCGCGCACGTCGGCGTCGCGCCGCTGCGCAAATTCAAACGCCGGACGCCCCGCCAGCATCTCATAAAGGAGCAGCCCCAAGCTGTAAACGTCCGAAGCCTGGCTCGGCGAAGCATCCCGCGCGATCAACTCCGGCGGTGTATAGGCGGGCACGGCGTATTTTTCCATCCAGGTTTCGCGCACCTCTTCGTTCACAGCGCTCAGCAAGCCCAAATCCAACAACACAGGGCGCGGCACGCCCGCTTTGTCATAGCGGATGTAGATCGCCTCCGGGTGGAGATTCAGATGCAACCGACGGGCCTTGATATGCAAAAAGGCCACCACATCCGCCAACATAATGGCCAGCCACGCCGCGTGCAGATACCAGGGCTGCGGGTTTTTCAGCAGCATATCGCGCATAAATTCACCCTCGATATGCTCGAACACGAGATAGTATTTGGTTTCGCCCTGGAAAACCGTCTTGCCATACGGACGATGGACAATTTCCGCCTGGCGATACGCAGGAAGCAGCACGGGCAAACTGGGGTGTTGACGGTCGGCGGTCAGTTCGGCCAAAGTACGCGCTTCCAGGCGGAGCTGGTCCTGATAGCCGTCGTGGGCCACCTTCAGCAGCACTTTTTGGCCGTCGCGTTCCGCTTCATAGATCGCGGCGTTGCGCAAAATGCGCAACAAGCGCAGCACCTGAATATCCCCCAGCCACTCGCCGTAATCAAAGACGATCGGCAGATGACCGGCGGGGCAGTCTGGCTCTTGACACCACAAATTGCCGTCCGCCGAAAGGCGGTGGCAGACCGTACATACTCGTTTCACGGTGACCCCTCGCTTGACACGCGCCGTTCACTTGTGCCACAATCACGGCAGAGTTCTTTCATACCTTAAGGTTAAGTTACAGCCTTCCTGTGCGGATGTCAAACGCTGGGTGCTCGCACATCGAAAATAAATTGCTC
>JALSSH010000030.1 GCA_026984385.1 Ardenticatenia bacterium
GGGGGTGACGTATCCCGCCGCTTCGCTCGACCCCATCGCCACGCCGAGGATGCTGTCGTCTTCGAGCGACATTGAGCCGGCCAGCGCGGTGACCTCGCCGTCGTTGATCACCTCCAACGGCGCGCCACCCATCGCTTCGCGGATGCGTTCAAAAAGCGAGCGGATCTCGCCGAAGCGATCTTGGGGCACGCCGCGAAAGAGCGAGGCGACCATCGGGCGGTTGTTCACGTAAACGCCCGCCGAGCTACCGCCGATGGCGTCCACGCGGGGTAACTTGGAGGCGGCCAGTTGCAACGCCGCCAAGATTTTTTGGTAATGATAGTTCGGGTCGCTGTTTTCGCGCGGCTCCCAAATAATCTCGGTGCTGAAGATCGGCTCGCCATTCACCACCGCCGAGACTTTCAAGTCCGAAGCGCCCAGGTCAAAGCCGATGCGATGACCTTCCAGATGGCGGCCCAGGGCCTTTTCCGGCTCGTGCTCCGGCGGCACATCTTGCGGCGCGCACGGCACGACGGTAAAGCGGCGCTGATAGACCTTTTCCCCCATAAAGCGCCAATCAAAGGCGCGCGCGCCGTCCGGAGCGTAGACGCGCCGGATATGTTCGCCGATGCTGCGCGGCCCACCGACGTACACCTTCCACCCGCCGCGCTGCCACAACAAGAACTTGACCAGCCGCTCGGCGTAAAACAAATTGGCGGCGGCCTGGGGATGTTCTTCCGGGTAAACGACCGTCTCATAGCGGGAAAGCGAGCCGTTGAGCCGCTCCAGCCCGATCACCAACGGCACACCTTCGCCGGACTGTGCCACAGCGCGCCGAAAAGCGCGATTGGCGAGCGAGGCTGGCCGAAAGTCGGGGTCTAGCGGTGGAGTTACGGCGGGCGCAACTAAAGGGAACGGGTTGTCGTTCATCGAGCGGAACTCCGTGTATGGGTGCTGGCGTGGACGATGTGCAGGTGCACACGTCCCGTCGTGTTCTAATGGGTGATGGTGACTTTGCTCAAACCGCGCGGGCGGTCCACTTCGTGCCCTCGGGCAATCGCCAGGCGCATAGCGAAAACTTGCCCGTGCATCACCGCCAACAGCGGCGAAAGCCACTCGGGTACATCGGCGGGCAAGCGCATCACATTTTGCGCGTGGCGGAAAGCCTCTTCCGCGTTGGAAATGACCAACAGCTCAGCTTGGCGTTCGTGCAGCTTTTCCAGCAAGTCCAGCATGACGGGCAACGTCTTTCCTTGCGGGGCCACAGCCATCACGGGGAAGCCTGGATGGATGACCGCTATCGGCCCGTGCCGAAAGTCCGCCTCACTATAGGCGTCGCCGGTCAGGTAGCATAGCTCCTTGACCTTGAGATTGATCTCAAAGGCCGTGCAATAGTTCAGGCCACGCCCGATAACCGCAAACTGTTCCATATAGCGATAGCGTTCGACCCACTGGGGCGCGGTCAGCGGCGTGGTGACGTATTCGCTGAGTGTTTGTTCGGCTTGGCGCGGCAATTGGCGAAGCGCTGCCCGCATGGCGTCATCATCGCTTAGCTCGGCGGCAAGCATCGCCAGAACCATCAGCTCGGCGGTATACGTTTTGGTGGCGGCGACGCTGCGCTCCTCGCCTGCCCGCAAGTGGAGATGATAGGCGGCGGCTTGCGCCACCGGCGAGTTGGGATCGTTAGTAATCGCAACGGTCAATGCCCCTTGAGCGCGCGCGTCGTCCAACACTTGGCGCACATCCGCACCCTGGCCGGATTGCGAGATGCCGACCACAAGCGCCCGCGCCAAATTCGGCGGGGTTTGGTAAAGCGTGTGGAGCGAAGGCGTTGCCAGCGCCACCGGCAAACGGTCGTATGCCCCAAGCAGATATTGCGCGTAGCGCGCGGCGTTGTCGGACGTGCCACGCGCGGCGATGTGGACAAAGCCCGGATCGAATTCACGGATTGCCGCGACCACTCGCTGAACGGCTTGGTTTTCTTCGGCCAGCAAGCGCCGAAGTACGGTAGGCTGCTCAAGGATTTCTTGTTCCAGATACATAGATAGGGTTTCCTCAACGAATAAGGCGGATGCGTTTATGTGGATAAATCCGCGCCGCACTTTTGCGTGTTTCCATTCTACCGACCCATTTGTTTGTTCGCAATACAAACAAAGAAGGGCGGCAAAAAATGCCACAACCTTGGGCGCGTATACGGCGCACCTTTGAGCACGGCGGAGGAGGCGCTATTTGGCGAAATCCTCGTCTATGAACACGCGCACCAGCACGATCAGCACCAACGCGCCGACAAAGGATGTCAGAATGGCCCCGATCGTCCCCGCCGTGCCCATGCGCCCAAAGAGGAACGACCCCACGAAAAAGCCCGCCATGCCCAAAAGCACGTTGCCGACGGGGTTATACCCCCTACCGCGAATGACCAAACCGGCCAGATAGCCCGCGATGCCTCCGATGAGGGTGACCCAAATACACTGCAAACAACCGCAAAGCCCGAAAAATGGTGCGTCCATAGAATTGCCCTTGTGTGTGTTTGAAAACGATTCTACTGCTTATACGTGTCGTGGGGTAGTGGAGTTTCCATGCGCCGTTCACGATGGCTCGGTGCGGCAACGTGAACAAACGCCTTCGTTATAGAAAATGGGTAAATTCACAGCTTCAGAATATCCCCCTGGCGTGGGGGGATTCCGGATTGGGAACGCGCCCCCTCAACACAGCCCCCTTGGAGTGCGTCCTCTTCCTGGTATAATCACGCGCGTGAATCTGCAAGGGTCCGATGCGGAGCAAAACCTGATGCGCATTATCGTTCACGGGCGCGCGCCCTTACGCGGCGTACTACTCCCTTCCGGCAACAGCAACGCGGCGCTGGCAACTGTCGCGGCCTCTTTGCTCACCGACGAGACGGTCACGTTGCGCAACGTACCGGACACGCTCAGCACAGCGCAGATGCTGGAAACAGCGCAAGCGCTCGGCGCGGAAGTGACGCGCGACGGCGCAACCGTGCGGTTGCACACGCCTACATTGCTCACACGGGCCGTCGAGCGCCCCCAAACCGAACAGCAAGTCGGAACGGTGTTGTTTTTGGCCCCGCTGCTGGCTCGTCGCCGACATGCACGCTTAGAAGTCGCCTTCCCGCTGAGCCGCCTTTATACACACCTCACCGCGCTGCGCGAACTGGGCGCGGACGTGCGCACAACAGACGATGTCGTGGACTTTCAACTCCAGCCCTGGGAACGGCGCGAGTTGGTGCTCGCACAAACCAGCGTCACCGCGACGGCGCTGGTGAGTATGTTGGCCGCCAGCATGGGCCAACTGACCACCATCCACAACGCGGCTTCCGAGCCTCACGTGCAGGATATGCTACGGTTGTTGGCCGCGATGGGCGCACGGGTGGAAGGCATTGGCTCGAATATGTTGCGCATTCATGGCACGCCCAAGCTGCACAGCGCCAACGTCGCGTTGGCCCCCGACCACATCGAGATCGCTAGCGTCGCAGGGATCGCCGCGATCACCGGCGGCACGCTGACTGTGCAAGGCGTCGTGCCCGCCCATCTGCGGCAGATCGCGCGCGTTTATGGACGGCTGGGCGTGCATGTGTACCTGGACGGAGATACGCTGCTCGTGCCCGCGCATGAGGCGCTGGCCGTTTCTCAGCGCGCCGAAGAGTTGGACGTGCCCATAGAAACGGCGCCCTGGCCCGGCTTCCCTTCGGACTTAATCGCTATGGTCGCGTTGATCGCGACCCAGACGCGCGGCATGACGCTCATCCACGAAAAGCTGTTTGGAAACCGCTTGCTTTTTGTGGACAAGTTGGCGAGCATGGGGGCGCAGATCGTGCTCTGCGATCCGCACCGCGCCTTGATCGCCGGCCCAACACCGCTACACGGCGAGTACCTGGACACGCCCGACGTGCGCACCGGCCTGGCGCTGTTAGGGGCGGCGCTTTGCGCGGAAGGCGACGTGACCATAGACAACGCCCAGTTGATCGAACGCACCTTTGAAAACGCGATCAGCAAATTGACCCGTTTAGGAGCACAGATCGAGGTTGTGCAATCTTGAGCGAACCACCGATTGAACACATGACCGTAGGAGGGTTGCAAACCGGCGTGTGCACGGTCGGCGAGGGGCAACCCGTGCTGGCTTTGCACGGCTGGGGCGGCAGTGTGCGCAGCTTTTGGCCGGTGGCCGAGGCGCTGGCCCCGCGTGGCTACCAGGTCCATCTGCTGGACCTGCCGGGCTTCGGCCAAAGCGAGTTGCCTCCGCAAACCTGGGGCGTGGAAGACTACGCCCGCTTTGTGGTTGCATATCTGGACGCGCGCGGGCTGGCGCAAGTAGCGCTGCTGGGCCATTCCTTCGGCGGGCGGATTGGCTTGGTCTTGGCGGCGGACTATCCTCAGCGTGTGCATAAAATGGTGCTGGCAAACGCCGCCGGTTTGCGCACGCCGCTTTCGCCCGGGCGACGCTTGCGCAATTGGGCCGCACGCACCGCCCGCCACGCGCTTACCGCGCTCGGCCTAGAAAGGCTGCGCGCCCAGCTTCAAGAGCGTTACAATCAGCGTTTCGCCTCAGAAGACTATTTGAACGCAGGGCCGCTACGCGAAACGTTCGTGCGCGTCATCTCGCAAGATTTGGCCGACTTTGCCGCGCGCGTCCAAGCGCCGACCGTGCTCGTTTGGGGAGACCGTGACACCGAAACCCCGCTGTGGCAGGGGCGCAAACTCGAAGCGCTGATCCCCGACGCGGGCTTGATCGTGTTCCAGGGCGCGGGGCATTTTTCCTACCTGGAGCGACTGTATGACTTTGTGCGCATCGTGGATCATTTCCTCAGCGACGGGAGTTAGGGCCGGATGGGCTATTTGTTAATTTTTGTGTGGCTGGCCGGCATTCTTTGGCACATCTGGCGCCTGATACGTTACTTCCAGATCGAAGGCTACGACAGCCGCCGCTATTTGCGCTGGCTGGTCGGCAAGCCCACCCGCTATATCCAATGGCGCGCGCTGATCTTTGTGGGCGTGGCCGTGCTCACCTCAGTGGTGCTGAACTTTGCCGGACAAGACACGGTCGCGGTTTACCTGGGGGTATGGGGCGCGGCGGCGGTCTTCGGGCTGTGGCCGGAACGCCCCAAAGAGGTCAAACAACGCTTTCGGCTGACCCAACGCGCCGCTCGTCTGCTGGTAACCGCGTTTGCGCTGGCGGTGTTGGTGCTTTTCGGCACGACAATCACGCTGGCCGCCGCGCTGCATATGAGTGACCGTGCTTCGTTTGTGCTGATCACCGTCATAGGGCTGCTGATCTATCACCTCAGCCCGCTTATTTTGCCGCTCGCCAACTTGCTCAACTACCCGATTGAGGCAGGCTTTCGGCGGCTTTTCCAACGCCGCGCGCGGCTCACCTTGCAACGCGCCGCCCCCGCCGTGATAGGGAT
>JALSSH010000031.1 GCA_026984385.1 Ardenticatenia bacterium
TGAATCGGCGAACTCGCGGATCACCATCCGATAAGCGCCGAAGGCGGGCCGCCGCGAGCCATCCGCGCGCACCAAGCCCCAAGGCTCGGTTTCGCCCGCGACGTAGTGATCGTCGTAGAGCCGATAGACCGCGAAGCGTTCCACGCCCGCCGCCAAGCTCAACGCCGCCGCCTGCACGAGGAAGTCCGCTTGCTGTGCCAGCGTCACGCGGTAGGGCGGGTCGGGGGGCAGCTCGGCGAGCGGATCGCGGGAGGGGTGAGCGTTGCACTCGCCGACCCAAATCGGCTTGGCCTGCAAGCCGTAATGCCAGAGAACGCCGCGCACTTGTGCGAGCATGTTCCAAAAGTCTTGCGTGTTGAAATAGCCGTGCACGGTCACCACGTCGAAGAAAAAGCCGTGCGCGGCGGCCTCCGGATCGCGCGCCGCATACGCAAGCAGGCGCTCCAAGTACGGCTGGCGTCCGGCTACCACGTCCGGCCACCAAGCCATGCCCGCCAGATGGATCACCGCGTGCGGGTTGGCTTGCTTGGCCGCCAGATAGGCCACCTTGAGCATCTGGTAATATTCCGCCACGCCGCCGTCGAACTCGTACCAGGGCAAATCGCCCGGGCGCAGGTCCGGCTCGTTGAGCACAATCCAATGTGTGATGCCCCAGTGTTCGCCGTAATATGCCACCACCTTGTGCACGAACGCGGCCCAATAGTTGCGCGGATCGTCAAGCGGGTATTGCAAGCCGTGCGGCGGCAAACCGGGCAGTTCACCGTCCGAAGCCCAGCGCGGCGTGCTCTTGAGCAGCCCCACCACCTCACGACCGGCGTCGCGCGCCTCTTGCAACCACTGCTCGGGCACGGCGTCCGTGTTGAATTGCAGCGGGGAATAGGGTTGGAACTGTGCCCAGTCAAAGACGATGCGCTCCCAGCCCACGCCCAGCTCGCGCGCGTCCTCGGGGCGGTAGTACGCTTCCACCACGCCGAAACGTGCCGAACGGGTGCTTTGCGCGGCGGCGATTTGCGGCAACAACGCCAGCGCGAGGGTCAGCGCAAGCCACAGGAGAAATAAGGCGCGTCTGCTTCTCGCTCTGCGCCTCACTCGCCGTGTTCCGCCAGACGTAAGTCTTGCACGTTCATCTGCAAACGCGGATGGCCGTTCCACTCGTTGACCTCCAGGCGGTGTACCACGTCTATATACGATGGCATCTGCTCGGCCCAGTGCCCCAAGTTGAACGCGATGGCGTCAATGGTTGCCCCTGCGCCGGAGAGCTTCAGCCGCAAATGGCGCTTGTCACGCCCCACGCGGCGAAAGCCCAGCACGCGCACCTCGCGCGTCAACAGCAACGGCGGCGGATTGCCCGCGCCGGTCGGTTCTAGACGGCGTAACTCGCGCGCCAGCGCCATCGTCAGCTCGTCGAACGGTACTTCTGCGTCCACGTGCAAGGTGGGGCGCAAATCTTCGCCTTCCAGCGCCTGTTTCGCCAACGTCAGCAAGCGCGTCCGCAGCGCGGGGACGTTCTCATTCGGCACGGTAAACCCTGCCGCTTGCGCGTGTCCCCCGTGCCGCGTGAGCAGGTCGGCGCAGCGGTCCAACGCGCGCGTGATGTTGAACTCCGGAATGCTGCGGCACGACCCGCGCGACGTTTCCTCGCTTTGCTCAAGCACGACCACCGGCAAGTAAAATTCCTCGCACAGCCGCCCCGCGACCAGGCCCACGATGCCCGCCTGAAAATCCCCGCCCACCGCGAAGATCAGCGGAGCGTCACCGTCACGCGCCCGCACCTCGGCCCGTGCTTGCTCGACGGCGTGCAGCGTCTTTTCCTGCCGATCGATGTTGAGCACATGCAATTGCTGCGCCAATTGCCCTGCTTCCGGCATAGAAGCGCGCAACAGCCTGTAGGCGATCATCGCGCTCGCCAAGCGTCCGGCGGCGTTGATGCGCGGCCCCAGCGTAAAGCCGATGCTGGTGGTGTTGATCTTCCCCGGCTCGACGTGCGCCACCTGCATCAGCTCGTAAATGCCCGGGCGCTGGGCGCGGTTAAGCACACGCAATCCGCGCCGCACCAGTTCGCGGTTTTCCAGCCGATTGAGCGGCGCGAGGTCGGCCACCGTGCCCAGCGCCACCAAGTCCAGCAAATCGGCCAGCTCAAGATTGGGATGGTAGCGGGACTGTTGGGTTTCGGCGCGGAAAAGCGCTTCGGCCAGTTTGTAAGCCACGCCCACCCCCGCCAACATATCCTCCGGATAGCCCCTCCGGCCTTCTTCCAACGCCAAGCGCGCGTCCACTTTGGGGTTGACAACGGCCCGCGCGGGCGGCAGCTCGTCCCCCACCGAGTGGTGATCGGTGACGATCACGTCCAGCCCCAGCGTGCGCCCATAGGCCACTTCCTCCACCGAGCGGATGCCGCAGTCCACCGTGATCACCAAACGCACGCCCGCCTCGTGCAGCTTGCGCAGTGCCTCAACGTTCAGCCCGTAGCCCTCTTCGATGCGGTGGGGAATGTAGGGTTGCACGCGCGCGCCGAGCACCTCCAGCGTCTGGGTCAGCAGCGCGGTGCTGGTCACGCCGTCCGCGTCGAAGTCGCCGTAAACGACGATCAGCTCCCCGCGCTTGATCGCGTGACGGATGCGCGCAACGGCTGCGCTCATATCGTGCATGGTGAAGGGGTTGTGCAGCGCCGCTTCGCTCCCCTCTAAGAAAATGCGCGCCTTTTCGGACGTTTCCTGCCCGCGATTGTAGAGCACCTGCGCCATCACCGGGTGGTACGCGCGCAGGCGCTCGGTGACTTCGGGGGGCGCGGGTGGGGCGATGTGCCAGCGTTTGGGTGCGGAAGCCGGAAAATGTTTGCTCACGGGGCTGCTCCTCTGAGCGCTCGATGGTAACATGCGCTCCAGGATCGGGCAAAAGCGCGCCGAGCGCTGCGTGTGTGGTGCGAGGGCTTCGCCCCCGCGCCCCCAGCAGGGGCGCTCCGCCCCTGCACCCCCCCCGCGAGCCGCGCTCCCGCGCGCCTCGCGGAGCACACGCTCGCCGGCGGCCCGACGTTTGCGGCGATCGCGCGTTGGGCGCGCCGCCCGTGCGCCATTCGGCGCACCACGCGCGGCTCTGCCGCGCGTCAGCCGCGCGGAGCGCGGCTAGGCGGCGCGCCCCCGACGGCGGACGCTCAACGGCGGCGGGCGTTCCCCGACCGCCCGGGGGCTGGGCTGTGCCCCATTCGCCCAACTGTTCCCGCCTTTTCCCTGACGCTTTCGCCCCCCTTGGCCGCGCTTGCTATAATCGGCGGCATGGAACACAACCGCTTTTCCCAGTTTGAGGAGCGCATCCAAGCGCTGATCGAGGGTGGCTTTGCGCGGCTTTTCGCCGGACGCCTCCAGCCGCGCGAGGTGGCGCTCCGTTTGGCGCGCGCGATGGAAGACAACGCCGACTTGAACGATCTTGGCGTGCTTTGTGCGCCCAATCGTTACGTCGTGCGGCTGAACCCCGCCGATCACGCCGCGCTGCTTGCCGCACAACCGGACGTCGCCGCCGCGCTTTCCCGTCACCTGGTAACGCTGGCCGTCGAAAGCGATCTGCACCTGGACGCCGCGCCGGAAGTGGTACTGTTGCCCGACCCCGCCATTGCGCCGCGTGGTGTGGGCGTGCAAGCCGCCTACACGGAAAACACGCGCCAAACTACGCAGATGATGCCCGTCCAGCACACCGCCCATACGCCTTCTCCGCCCAAGTTGCCCCAAGCCTATCTGGTGTTAGACGGCAGCCGCTATGTCCCGCTGACCCGCTCGGTGATCACGGTTGGGCGGCGGCGGGACAACTTCATCGTGCTAGACGACGCGCGCGTCAGTCGTCAGCATTGCCAACTGCGCTATCGCATGGGCCAATTTGTGCTCTATGACCTGGGCAGCAAGGGCGGCACGTTTGTGAACGGCGAGCGCGTGACCGAGTGTGCCTTGCGCTCCGGCGACGTGCTTTCGCTGGCGGGCGTGCAAATGGTTTACGTGCAAGACGACAGCACCAACACCCCCCGCGCCACCGACGGGGATACGCGGATGGATATGCCGCCCGTCGGAGATGTGCCGTGAGTGTCGAATGGGTGTTGCTGGCTTTGCGGATTGGCTCGGCGGGGGCGCTGTTGGCGTTTTTGGGCGCGCTTTTTTGGTTGCTGTGGCGAGACTTCCGCGCTGTGACGCGCGCGAACGTTGCCGAACGGCGCGGGCGGCTGGTGGTTGTGGCGGTGGAAGGGGACGAGTTGGCCGCGCTGCGCGGGGCGAGCTGGCCGCTGTTGCCGCTCACCACGCTGGGACGTGCGCCGACCAACACCATCGTATTGGAGGACGCCTTTTGCAGCTTGGAACACGCGCAAATCGTTTGGCGCGGCGGGCAATGGTGGCTGGAAGATCGCCGTAGCAGCAACGGTACGCGGCTCAACGATGAGCCGATCCGCGAGCCGGTGGTCGTCTCCTCCGGCGACGTGATCGGCGTCGGGCGCGTGCAACTACGCATTGAGCTGGACTGAGCACATGATCCACACGAAGAGGAGGGGTGCCGCTTTGGACACAGAACCACAAATCACCATTCGCCCGTTCACGCCCGCCGACATGCTCGGCGTGGCGGAGATCGAGCGGGCCGTTTTTGACAGCGCGGGCTATCATCCGCTTTTCATCCGCCAATTTTACGACCTTTTCCCCTCGCTGATCTGGGTGGCGTGGGACGCGGAAGAAAGGCGCGTCGCGGGACATATTTTTGGCGGCATTGCGCAAGACGGCGAGGTCGGCTGGATACTCAACTTCGCGGTGCTGGCGCGCTATCGGCGTATGGGGCTGGGGCGGCGCTTGCTGGAGCGGTTGATCGCGGAGTTGTTGGCGACGGGCGTCTCGCGGGTTCAGATCACCGCCGAGGTGGAAAACGAGGGCGCGATCCGTCTTTATGAGCGCGTGGGCTTTCGGCGGATCGGCGTGGGCGAAAATTATTACGGCGACGGCGCAGACCGCGCCATTTTCGAGTATCGAGCGGAGGATTAGGCATGGACTTGGGCTTGAAAGGTGCGCGTGTTTTTGTGGCGGCGAGCAGTCAGGGTCTGGGCGCGGCCACCGCACGCCAGTTCAGCCGCGAAGGCGCGCTGGTGACGCTCAACGGGCGGGACGCCACACGGCTGGAGACGACCGCCAACGCCATTCGCAAGGAAACGGGCGGGCAAGTCTTCACCGCCGCCGGCAACTTAACCGATCCGCAGACCTGCGCCCATGTGATCGAGCACGCCGTCGCCCAGATGGGCGGGCTGGACGTGCTGGTGACCAACAGCGGCGGCCCGCCGCCCGGGACGTTCAAGAGCGTGAGCCTTGCGGATTGGCAAGCTGCG
>JALSSH010000032.1 GCA_026984385.1 Ardenticatenia bacterium
ATAGACGCTCTGGCGGACTATCTAAACGCCGAGCTTGCAGACACGCTCGTTTACGATCACTGGTTGGGCTGGGAGCTGGGCTACTACCTGGGCGACAATCCCCACGTGGCGCTACGCTATATGCCGCAACCGGAAGCGCTCGCCGAGGATTTACGTGCGCAGAGGCAACCGCGCTACCTGGTCGCCCCGCTCCATGAGGTGGCGTTTTGGTTGGATGTGTTGCGGGGGGCGGGTTTCCGTGTGGAGCGTGTTTATACAGTGGGCGATTTCGCCGTCTATCGGCTGAACCCGCCGCAGTGAGACGCGCGCGAATCTGGTACAATGCGAGCGTTTGCACCACACACCATCGAGGAGAAAACGAAGTATGACCATCCGCGTCCTTTTTGTATGTTTGGGCAACATCTGCCGCTCGCCGATGGCCGAAGGCGTCTTTCGCCATCTGGTGGAACAAGCAGGCCTGGCCGACCAGATCGAGGTGGACTCTGCCGGCACGAGTGATTGGCACGTGGGCGAACCGGCCCATGAGGGCACGCGCTACGTGCTGGAAAAGCACGGCATCGCATACGACGGGCGTTCACGCCAAGTGACCCGTCAGGACTTTTACGATTTCGACTATCTCGTGGCGATGGACAGCTCTAATCTGGTCGCGCTGCGCCAGATGCGCCCGCTAGACGCGCACGCCAAGCTCGCGTTGTTCTTGGAGTTCGCCGACGAGATCAACATGCGCGACGTGCCCGACCCGTACTACAGCGGACGCTTTGAGCACGTTTACGGCCTGGTGGAACAAGGCGCGCAGGCGTTGCTGGGCTACATCCGCGAACACGAGGAGCTATGACCCCATGAGCGCGCTACCGGCCAAGCTCACCGCACGTTTGGAGCAAATGCTCGGCGCGCCCGTCGCCGAAGCGCAGGCACTTTTCGGCGGGGACATCAACCAGGCGGCGCGTTTCAAGGCGGGCGGGGATACCTATTTTGTCAAGTGGAACGCCAGCGCACCGCCCACCATGTTTCCCACCGAGGCGCACGGTTTGCGTTTGTTGGCGGAGACAGAAGCGTTGCGCGTGCCGCAGGTCGTGGCACAAGGGAACGCCGAAGACGGCGCGCCCGCGTTTTTGGTGCTGGAGTACATCGAGCAGGGGCATAAAGGCGGAGGAGAGACGATGGCGCGCTTCGGCGAAGGGTTGGCCGAGCTGCACCGCCACACCGCCGAGCATTTCGGGCTGGATCGCGATAATTTCATCGGGCGTTTGGCTCAGCCCAACCCGCAAACGCCCGACTGGGTCACGTTCTACCGTGACCACCGCATCGGCTATCAAATGGAGCTGGCGCGCAAGCTCGGACGTTTGCCCAAACGCCGCGAGGACTTGCTCACGCGGCTGATGGAGCGCTTGCCGGAGCTTTTACCGGACGACGTGCCCGCCTCGCTTATTCACGGTGACTTGTGGGGCGGCAACTATTTGGTAGACGCGCAGGGGCGGGCTGTGCTGATCGATCCGGCGGTGTGTTATGCCCACCGCGAGATGGACTTGGCGATGAGCGAACTTTTTGGGGGCTTTTCCGCGCGCTTCTACGACGCTTACCAAGCGGCCTGGCCGACCCCGGGTTACGCGGATCGGCGCGCGCTTTACCAACTCTACTACATCCTGGCGCATCTCAACTTGTTCGGCGAATCTTACGGCGGGCGCGTGGATAGCATCGCCGCGCACTATGTGGGACGGTGAAACCGATGAGCCAAGCAGTTTTCCCTACCCCGCTCGAAGAGCCGCTGCCCTTTCCGCCGAGGCGCGTCATCTCGCTCGTGCCCAGCCTGACCGAGTCGCTCTTTGACCTCGACCTGGGCGACCGCCTGATCGCCGTGACCGAATATTGCACCCGTCCGGCGGAGCACATCGCCGCGCTGCCTAAAGTCGGCGGGCCGAAGTCGCCGGACGTGGCGCGCATCGTGGCGTTAGCGCCGCACTTGGTGCTGATGAGCGAGGACGAAAACCGCCTCGAAGACGCCCAAGCGCTGGCCGAAGCCGGTTTGCGGCTGTGGGTCACACGTCCGCGCAGCGTGCAAGACGCGCTGAATCTGCTCTGGGCGCTGATGGAGGTCTTCGAGCATCCGCGCATGATCCCGCGCGTGCGAGAGATCGAGCGGGCACGCGACTACACCTTCGCGGCGGCAGAGGCTTTGCGGGAGCGTGTTCGCGTGTTTGTCCCCGTCTGGCGCGACCCTTGGATGACGTTCAACCGCGACACTTACGCCCATGACGTGCTTCACACATGCGGAGGCGCAAACGCCTTTGCGGAACATGCCGAACGCTATCCCAAGATCGCGTTGGAGGACGTGGTCGCCGCACAGCCGGAGGTGGTGTTGCTGCCCAGCGAGCCGTACCACTTCACAGAAGCCGACGCGGCCACCTTTCGCGCGTTAGAAATTCCCGCCGCGAAAAATGGCCGCATTCACTTGGTGGACGGGAGCTTGCTTTCCTGGTACGGCACACGCTTGGCCTATGCGCTGCGCGATCTGCCGCCGCTGCTGATGCCCGCTACCGCTCCATAAGCAAAAGAGCGCAGGGCGCCCCCCTACTCCGCGTCCTCACAAACCCAACGCCCATTGCACCACGCGCGGCGTGACGGTCACTTCCAACACGGCGGCCAGCACCAACAGCGGCAACACCACGCCCAAGCCGACTTTCACCGCGTCACCCAAAGCGCGTAGCCACGCCTCGCTGACCGTCATATCCTGCGGGGGGCGGGTGACGACGCTCCCCAACCGCAAAGCTGCCGCCGCCGCCAAGACTATCGCCGGCACTTCGACCACGCCGTGCGGCAACACGCCCAACATAAACGGCATCGGGCTAAGGCCGGAGTGCACCACCTGGGCCAACACAAAGCCCAAGATGCCGAACGGCGCGGCGACGATCACCAGCGCCATCACCCCAAAGGTGAAGATCGCCAACAGCGTTGCCACCGCCAACACGCGCAAATTTTGCGTCAGCGCAAAGAGGATCAGGTGCGGGTTTTTCTGCCCCAGAGCCAGCCAAGAACGCAAATTGTCCAACATCTGCTCGTCGTCGGCCTGGAACTGCTCCAACGGCACGCGCCATTGGTCCGCGTAAAGCCACCCCACCGCAAAAGCCGCCATCAACACGAGCAGCACCACCAACGTAGGCGTGCGCAAGCTACGCACCGTCGGCCACACGCTCAACCGATACCAGCGCCCCAAGTGGAAGCGCTCCCCAACCGGCCCGCGCAGCTCGTCCCAGAAAATATGCCATGACCAGCGCAAATTGAGCTGATCCAGGGCGCGGCCCAACAGCTCCTCGCGGTTGAAAATGCGCGCGCCCATGCGCACCAGCAAAATCACCGTTACGACCATGCCGACCATGATATACCACAGCAAATAGCGCTTGTACGGCTTGACCATGATCGTACTTTCCAAGATCATCAGCATGGACATCGGGATGATGATAAAGCTGGCGAGCAGATTGGCGGCGCGCGTGGAGGTGGTCTGGCTGGAAACGACCACCGCGCCCGTCACCATCACCAGCGCTTGGAACGTGGTCAACAACAGGATTTGCACGATCAGCACGGGTTCGGGTCGCCACTGCTGCTTGCCGAGCACCAAGCTCCCCACATAGATCGCGATGCCGGTGTAGCTGGCAAGCAGTGGTGGGATCATGGCGGCCAGCGTTTTGCCCATGTAAAGCTCGGTATTGGTCAGCGGGGTGGAAAGCAGCGGCTCTAAGCTGCGGCGCTCCTTTTCCCCAACGAACGTCTCCAACGCGATCACCAACGAGATCGAGACGGGGAAAAAACCAACGACCATCGGCATCAGCGGCAACAACGCGGGCAAGAGGTCTTCTGCGCCGTTGTCCTCAAAAAAGCCGGTGAAGATGCGCGTCATGGCCGTTGCCAAAAGCGGGAAGATCAGCGTCAGCAAGAAGATCGGGACCATGATCCGCCAATCACGCAAGCTGTCGCGCACTTCGCGGCGCGTGATCACCAGCGCGTTTTGCAGCGTTTGCCGCCAGCTTGCGCGCTCAGCGGTGGCAGAGGAAAACGAACGGGCGTCGTGAGTAGCCTGGGTAGTGGTCATGCGTGTTCCTCCATGTGCGCGCCTTCGTCTTCCGCCACAATTTGCAGATAAATATCCTCCAGCGTCTGCGAAACTTCGCTCAGTGTCACGATCTCCAAGCCCGCGCCGGTCAGCTTGCGGATCACTTGCGGATTAGTGCGCTGAGGCGCGGACGTGCGATAGCGTAGCCAGTCTTCGCCCTGGGCCACGATCTGCACCATGCCGCGCAGCTCCTCCGCCGCGCCGTTGAGGTGCTGGGTTAGCCGCAACTCCATGATCGGCTCGCCCACAAAGCGGCGTGAAAGCTCCTCAAACGTGCCCATAGCGATAATGCGCCCCTGGCGAATCACGGCGATGCGGTCGGCCAGCTCTTGCGCCTCGGTGAGGTTGTGGGTGGTGATGGCGACGGTGCGTTCGGCGCGGCGCAGCTCTTTGATCGTGTCGCGCACCAGCTTGGCGCTTTGCGGGTCCATCGCGGAGGTCGGCTCGTCGAGCAACAATACGGGCGGGTCATGCAGCATAGCGCGCACCAGGGCGAGCTTTTGCTTCATGCCTTTGGAATATTCGCCCAGCCGCTTTTCCAGCGCGTCGCCCAAGCCGAAACGCTCCATCAGCTCCAGCGGACGGCGGGTGCGCAGCTCCGGCGGCAAACGATAGATGCGCGTGAAAAAGTCTAGATACTCCATTCCGCGCATCCGTTCATAAAGGCCGTGTTGCTCGGTCAACACGCCGACAGAGCGACGCACGGCGGTTGGCTGTTTGACCACGTCGTAACCGGCCACGCGCGCCCAACCCGCGCTTGGCTTGAGGATCGAGGTCAACATGCGCACAGTGGTTGTCTTGCCCGCGCCGTTCGGCCCCAGGATGGCGAAGATCGTCCCCTGCTTGACGGCAAAAGAAATATGATCCACCGCGCGAAAGCCTTTGAAGTCTTTGGTTAGCTCGTGTGCTTCGATCATGGGCAGCTACTCTCGTTGGTGTTCAGGCGTTCTATCCCCAATTGTAAGAATTCCGCCGCCATGTTCCAAGCACACGGCGGCGGAAAGTGTGAATTTTGCCTGAAGATGTGGGGCAAAGAGGATTAGTTCGGCGCACGACGGGCGCGCAGCCGCTCGCGCAGCACGTCGCGGTGTCGCCACGCCAAAGCCATCAGCCCCAGCGCGGCCATCCCTGCGCTGACAGCTTGGGAGACGTTGATGCCGCCCGCCAAAGTTACTTCCAGCCGCAAAAACTCCAACAGATAGCGCCCAACGCCGTAGGCGACCA
>JALSSH010000033.1 GCA_026984385.1 Ardenticatenia bacterium
GTTAAGCTCGCAAATCTGCTGGAGCGAGCTATCGAACATGATCGCGATGCTGCTGAGCGTATCGCCGGACTGCACGGTATAGCTTTGCACGGCGAAGCTCTGCTGCGCCTGCAACGTGATCATCGGGGGAGCAGCGGTGGCGACGGCGGTTTGCGTCAAGTCTGCGCCGATAGGGGTCGGCGTGGCGGTGGGACGTGGCACAAGGATCGTCGCGCCCTGACGCAACGCCGAGCACGTCCCCTCGCCGTTCAGTGCCTCAATCGCGCCGATGGCGGCGGGGTCTTGGTGACCGAAGCGATAGGCGATGTCCCAACAGGTATCGCCGCTCTGCACCACGTACTCATATGGTCCGGGGGTGTTGGTGGGCGTCGGCGTGGGGGTGGCGGGCGGCGCGGGCGGCGTAGCGGTGAGCGTGACCGTCGGCGGCAGGCTCGGCGAAGGTGTAGCCTGTGCTGAGCGTGGCGGCCCCGCTCCAGGGGCCGGCAGCGCGCCCAAAGCCACCTGCACCGCATAAAGCGGCGCGAACACCAGCGCCAACACAACCCCAACCCAAAGCGTGCGTCGTTTGATCACCTATGAACTCTCCTCGCCCCCCAGTGCAAAACCAAAACCGAGCGCCTAACGCCCGTCCCACAAAAAGCGGCGCGGGGACGTGAAGAACGTTTCATCCACGACCAAATCTTGCGCGTCCACCGTCGCCACCGAAACCGTCCACTCGAAGGTGTGTGTTTTCCCGTCGGCAGGCTGCCAGCTTTCCGGCAAAGTATGGCTCAGCGTCGTGACCAAGGCCATGTACTGCTCGCCGGTCTCCAAGTCCGTCACACGCACCACATAACGCGCCTCCGGAGCGAGCGTGCCTGTGCCGCCCCAGCGTAGCGTCACGATCTGGTCGGCCATGAAATGCGCGCCGTCCTTCGGTGAAAGCAGATACGGTGCGTTGTACGTCGCGGTGGCGGTGGGGGTCGGCGTAAATGTGCCGTTAGGCGTAGGCGTGGAGGTAGCCGTTGGGATAGGCACGGGAACGCGGATGCGCTGCCCCTCGATCAGAATCACCGAGCAGTTCGGCCCGCCGTAGCGTTCGCCGAAGTCGCATTGCAAAAAGGGCACTTCCGGGTTGAGCTGCGAAAGCGTCTCGACGGTCGTATCGTACATATAGGCAATGCCCATGATCGTCTCGCCCGCCTGCACCGTGTGCCAAGCCAACCCGGGGCGCAAGGTCGGCTCCAGATTGCGATAGTAGGCCAGCGCGTCCGGCGTGCCGAACTCGTTATAGACCACCTCCTCGGTAGGCGGAGGCGCGCCCCCACCGGTGCCGGTCATCTCGTCCAGTGGGGCGTCGGAGGGTTCAACGCGGAGCGAGGTGTCACCGCCGACGGCAGGGGTCGGCGTGGGCCAGGGAATTTCCAGCGTCTGGCCGAGCTGCAACTCCTGCGGGCTTTTCATGCCGTTGATCTCCAGGATCAAGTCGATCACCGCCATATCACGATGGCCGCAGCGCATCGCCATCGCCAACACGGTGTCGCCCTCGGCGGCGGTTTGGTAGCAAGGCCCGGGGGTCGGCGTAGGCGTGGCGGTGGGCGGCGCAGGGGTCACAGTGGGCAGGAGCAAAGCCATCGGACGGGTGGGCGAAGGCAGCGGCGTAAGCGTAGGCGTGCCCAAATCCGAAGGGGTAATCGTCGGCGGCAACGGTTGCGCCTCGGTGTAAACCTCGCCGCCAGACGGAGCGCCCCCATTGGCGCGCCCGATCATAACCCCGATGCCTACGCCGAGCGCGATCCCCAGCGCCACACCCGCCACCAACAACAAACGCCACATGCGCGAGGTCAAGTCACCCGCGTAAAGATCGTCTTCGCCCAGCGGGGGCGGAGCAGCCGGACGGCGCGCGGCAGCGTCAACGGGCGGCAACGGCACAATCGGCGTGTGTTCCCCCGGGAGCACCGCGCCACAGATCGAGCACGTGCGCGCGGAAAGTGGCTGCGCCGCGCCGCAGATCGGGCATTCTTGCATCGGTTTTCGGCCCCGCCAGGGACGGGTTTTGCTCATCGTTCCTCCTCGGCTGCGCACCTTTGCAGATGGGCGCGCAACGGAGGGGATTATACACCAGGGATTTTACGCTTGCCCAGCATTCGCCCGAAGGCGGGCGACATCGCCAAAAGGGCATACATTCCGCGCATTTTGTGTTACCATTCTGGCGGCAAATCTCACAACAACCGACCCGTGCATAACTTTTATCAAGAAAGGCGCGAAAGACGATGCGCGTAGTGATCAATCAAGCGAAAGTCAAGCGCAACCGCCAAATTTCCCACATCCTCTTTTTGGTCAGTCTGGCGGGGATGGGGATCGGCTTCTTTTACACATGGACCGCCGACCCCAACGCGCAGACCAGCCAAATAAGCTGCTTCATTTTGCCGATGCTGATGCTCTTGACGCTGATCTCGGTGCGCATGGCGAACACGTGGATTCGTGAGCCACGCCCCGAAGACGTGTTGGAGCAAGCCTTCAAGGGGCTGGGGAAGCGCTATACCCTTTTCCACTATCTGTTGCCCGCCCCGCATGTGCTGATCGGGCCGGAAGGCGTGTACACGCTTAACGTGGTGTGGCAAGAAGGAAAATACGCCGTCAAGGGCAAAAAGTGGAGCGGCGACGGCGGGATCGTGCGCAAGATTTTGGGCTATATGCGGCAAGACCTGCTCGGCAACCCGTTTGCGGACGCCATGCTCCAAGCGCAACAGGTGCAACAGATCATTGACAAGATCGCGCCGGATTCCGGCGTGGAAGTGCAGCCGCTGGTCGTTTTCATCAGCCCCAAAGTGGAAGTGGCGATCGAAGACCCGATGCTGCCGGTGCTTTACGCCGACCCGAAGCGCAAGCCTTCGTTGCGCGAGTATTTGAAGACCCAGGCGAAAAGCGGGCGCAAAACGCTCAGCGAGGCCGACTTGGACAAGCTCGACGAGCTTTACGGGCTGATGACGCGGCGCGAGATCGCAGAGATGCTCGGCGAGCCGTTGCCGGAGGAAACGCCCCAAGATGACAACGCGGATGATTTTGCCGACAAGGTGGGCACGGTCTTTGTGGTGCAAGCCGGGCAGCTTTACCACATCGGCGCAACGCACGGCACGGTCGAGGACGCGCTCGACGCGCTGCGCGAGACGGCTGACGAAGAGGAGTTGCACGTCGTGCACAGCTTCACCACCCGCGATCCTCAGACCAAGGCCAAGCAATTCCGCCGCAAATTCGATCGCAAACGCCAAAAGCCCGACTGGTTCGGTCTGAGCAAAAAGGACGTGGCTTGGTTGCGCGGACACAAGGACGAAGACTAACCCCATGCCCCGCCGCACTTTTTGGGCGCTGATTGGCATATTGGCGCTGGGCTTTGCGCTGCGCGTGTACGAGCTGGGCGCGTCGCCGTTGCGCGGGGACGAGGCCTACGCGGTGCGCTATTGGGCGCAGACGCCCGCCGAGGTGGTCCGCACCCAAGCCACCCGCGAACCCCACCCCTTCGGGACGTTCCTCAGCTTTTACGCCTGGGAACAGATCGCGGGCGCGTCCGAATTCGGGATGCGGATGCTTTCCGTGTTGGGGAACTGGCTCGGCACGGCGGCAATGGCGGCGCTGGCGTGGCGGCTGTTCCGTGACAAGCGGATCGCATTGGCAGCGGCGGCGCTCTGGGCAGCGCACCCGTTTTTGCTCTGGCACGCGCAAGACGCGCGCAATTACGCGCTCTGGGCAGGGCTGAGCACGCTGGCGATGTGGGCGTTAGTGCGCGCCGCGCAACGCGGACGTGCGCGTGACTGGGCGTTTTACGTGGCGGCGACGTGTGCCGCGCTGTACATATTCTTCTTGGAAGCGTTTTTGCTGCCGCTGCACGCGCTTTATCTGCTGCTGTTCCATCGGCAGCGGCGCACGTGGACGCGCGCGGGTTGGGCTTGGGTGGCGCTGGCCGTGCTGCTCATCCCCTGGGGCGTGCAAGCGTGGTTCTTGAGCCAAAGCGGCTACGGCGGCGCGATCTTGCCCGCCTCAGCGGAGCGGCTGGTGACGTGGCTTTGGCCGACGTTGCTCCTCGGCGACGCCCCCGCCACACCCTGGAGCTGGCTTGCGCTGGGGGCATGGGCGGCGCTGGTGAGCGCAGGTCTGGCGGTCGGGGCGGAACGCACGCGGCGTATAGGCGCTTGGCTGGCCGCCTGGATTGCGCTGCCCACCGCCCTACTCTTCGCAGCGGCCACGCGCATGAGCGTTTTTCACCCCCGCTACGTGATCGCGGTCACGCCCGCGCTGCTTCTGCTCACGGCGACGGCGGCGGTAAACGCGGCACGACATGCGCGTAAGGCGCGCGCCTGGGCGCTTGTGCCAAGCGGATTGGCGCTGTTGCCGCTGCTGTGGCTCGGCGTGCTGATCCCGTATTGGCGTGGGGAGCGCCCGAAAGCACCGAGCTGGCCCGCGCTGGTGGCCTATTTGGAGGCGCGCGTCCAACCCGACGACCTGATCGTGCACACACAGCCCGATCCCGCTTTTCGCTACTATTACAGCGGCGCGGCGGCGGAAATGAGCTTGACGGGCAACGCCGTAACCGCCCAACTGCGCGCCGAGCTGAACTTTTACAACACGATCTGGCTGGTTGGGCGCTCGGCAGAAGCGGAAGCGTTTTTGGAAGCGCGTATGCAGCGGGTTAGTTTCCACACGGTGGCGGACTTTCCCGTGATGCAGTTCCGCGCTTGGGAAGTGCGCGCCGAGGAGATCGCCCAGCCGCTGGACGTGCGCTTCGGGGAGATCGCGCGGCTGCGCGGTTATACACTGCAAGGCCCCGGGCCGACGTTGAACGCACTCACTGTGCTGCTTTACTGGCAACCGCTGGCGCGCGCGGAGGCGGACTACAAGGTTTTCGTGCACCTGACCCCCGCCAACGCGCCGCAAGATGTGCTGGATCAAGACGATCACCGCCCGCTGTACGGATTTGCCAGCACGTTGGAATGGTCGCCGCAGACGCTCTACCGCGATCCGTACCACTTGCTGGAAAAGGCCGAAGAGCCGCTTGGGGCAGGCGTGTACACGCTGCGGATCGGGTTCTACGATCCGGCGACGGGGGAACGCTTGCCGGTTTACGACGGGGACGGAAACCCGCTCGGGGATAGCTTGGCGCTGGCCGAAGTGACGTTCGGGGCGCGTGCGCCGTGAGGGATAGAGCGGTTCGCGGGCGCGTGCGCGGGAGGGGCGCGCCGCCTAGCCGCGCGGAGCGCGGCTGACGCGCAGCGAAAGCTGCGCGTAGTGCGCTTTACAGCGCACGGCGGCGCGCCCAGCGTTCACAAC
>JALSSH010000034.1 GCA_026984385.1 Ardenticatenia bacterium
ACCACGTTGTCAATGGGTTCGGGCTGGAACTGGTCCACGCCGATAAAGAGCACATCCGGATATTGCGCGGCAGCTTCGGCGGTGGCCGTGCCCAGCGCGAAGCCAACCGTCACGATGATGTCGTAGTCGTTTTCGGCGAACTCCGCGATGTTGTCGGCGTAGTCAGTCGCGCTTTGGGTTTCGATGTAGTCCACACTCGCGCCGCAGGCTTCCGCCGCCAGCACACCTTCCCAAGAGCTTTGGTTGAAGCTCTTGTCGTCGATCTGGCCTACGTCGGTGACCAAGCCGATCTTCAGGTCGCTCAGATCGTAGTCGTCGCAGGGGATCAAAGCCGGGGCTTCCTCACCTTCGCCGTCTTGCGCAAAGACAACGCCGAAGGCGGGCAACGCCAATACCAAAACCAAAAGCAAAGTCAAAGCACGTTTCATGGGGTACTCTCCTGAAAAACTTTCTTACCTATCGAACGAACCCGCATTTGAGGCCTGTCTCCAGACCCCTACAAGTGTACCAGATTGCGCCCAGATGCAAAATCGCGGCGGCGAGGTTATGTAGAGATTTGGCGCGCGGAGAGGCGAAAAGGACGTTTGCCAAGGGGAAAAGCGTGTTACAATGGGCGCGGCTGAAGCCCACACACGCACTCGGGAGGTGAGAAGGATGGACGAGGCAGCACGTGAACAACTCGCCAAACGGCTCAGCGCGATGAGCCTGCGCGAAGCTCAGCACGAAATCCGTCGGTTGGACCCGCAAGCCGAGATGAAATTTTGGCGCAATGCCGTTCGCAACGAGCAACATACGCTTTGGGTGTTGCCCGAGCAAGGCGTCGCCGTGACTTTGGTGGAGCGGGAGAGCCGCGCGCCTTCCAACCGCGAGATCGGCGGCGGACCGCGCGGTTCGAAGGCGCAGCGTGCCTCTTACGAGTACGTGGAGGCGCGGGTCGCCCCGCTCAATCGCCCTGCGCACAAACGCGGCGCGCACGGCCCTTCTCCGCTCAAGCGCTTGGAAGAAGCCCAAACCGTTGCCCGTGTTTGCTAAAAACACACCAGGGGGCACGCCGAAGCGCGGCCCCCTGGGTTTTGGGACGCCATCGCAGGCTTAGAGCGCGTCCAAGTCCTCTTCGGTCAACGTGATGCCGAGCACGTGATAGCCGCCGTCCACGTAGATCGTCTCGCCGGTGATCAGCGCGGCGGCGTCGCTGGCGAGGAAGGCCGCCACGTTGCCCACATCCTCTTGGGTGATAGGACGCCGCAAGGGGGAAACGCGGTTGCTATACTTGATCATCGCGCGCACGCCCGGCACCCCCGCCGCCGCCAATGTGCGGATGGGGCCGGGGCTGATCGCGTTAACGCGCACGCCCTGCGGGCCGAGGTCGGCGGCCAAGTTGCGCACGATGTTTTCCAGCGCGGCTTTAGCCACCGCCATCACGTTGTAGCGCGGCATGACCTTTTCCGCCGCGTAGTACGTCATCGCCATGATGCTTCCGCCTTGCGGCATCATCTCCGCCGCGTGCTTCGCCATCGGGATCAGGCTGTAGGCGGAAATATCCAGCGCCGTGCGGAAACCTTCGCGGCTGATGTCGCGGAAGCGCCCGCCCAAATCCTCCCCGGGCGCAAAAGCGACCGAGTGCACCAACACGTCCAGCTTGCCGAAGCGCTCTTTGGCTTTGGTGAAGACGGCTTCGATCTGCTCGTCGGAGGTCACGTCGCACTCTTCCACAAAGTCAATGCCCGCGCCTTCGGCCAGCGGGAAAACGCGCTTTTCCAACACTTTCCCCGCGTAGCTGATGCCGACGGTTGCGCCCGCACGTTGCAACGCTTGCACCACACCCCAGGCAATCGAGCGTTTGTTGGCTACGCCGAAAACCAGCGCCACTTTACCATCCAATGCACCCATGTAAATTCGCCTCCTGAAACGAAGTTTGTCAGTAGCAGTAACACAAGGCGCGCGCTTTGGTCACGCTTGAACGCGGCGCACAGGCCAAAACCTCGCCACGCTCGCCAAAACGCGCTCACGGCTGCACAAGCACCGGTGTTCCGATCTCGGCCCACTCGTAAAGCCATTTGGCCTCGTCGGTGGGCAGATTGAC
The DNA here is from genome assembly GCA_026984385.1 of Ardenticatenia bacterium. GTDB lineage: Bacteria > Chloroflexota > Anaerolineae > Aggregatilineales > Aggregatilineaceae > JALSSH01. The sequence goes on from JALSSH010000034.1 coordinate 2,084, forward strand.
GCAACCGTGACTCATCGGCTGGCCGAAGTTGTTGTGCCAATATGTGCCGTGCAGCCCGTATCCCTGGTAAAAGTACATCACCCAGGGGACATCCGGCAGATAGTAGTTTGGCCCGCTCATGGTTTGGGCGGGGCGCTTGACGTAAATTTGGTATTCGCCTAACACGGTTGGGCTATCCGGTAAGCCGGTGGAAACGGTCACTTTGCGCGCGACGTGCCCGTCTTCATAAGCGTAAAGGGTTTGCTCGCCGAGGTCTACCACGATCCATTTGTCCGCGCGCACACGTGGCGGCACGTCGGGGTCCGGATGCACGATGCCGGAGACGCGCATCCCCCGCCGCGTCACGGGCACGGTGAGCTGCTCGCCGACCGCGATCTGGTCCGGGTTGCTCAGGCCATTGAGTTGGGCGAGCGTTTGCCAGGGCACGCCGTAACGGTAGCTGATGCGCAACAAGGTTTCCCCGGGCTGCACGACGTGCTTTTGCCCGGCGGCTTGTTGCAATTCCGGCGAGAACGCGGAGGCGGTCGGCGTCGGCGTGGCGGTGGGCGTGGCTGTCGGGCGAAGGGTGGCGGTTGGCGTGGGGCTGGGCGCGAGTGTTGGCTCGGGCGGCAACGCTTGTGGTTGCACCACACACAGCCGCGCCCCGCCGTTAAACGTGCCCGCGTGCGTCAGGCGGGTGGTTTCGCCGCTTTCCACGTCGATCACCGCGATTTGCACATCGTTCGGCCCGCCCACCGAGGCCAAAATATGCGTCTCGTCGCCCCAGCCCCAAGCGATGTCCGCGCCTGCGCCCACACGCACGGGGAGCGGTTGGGGTTGCTCGAAGTCCAACAGGTAAATATCCGCGCTTTGCGGGTCGGTCACGTCTGCCCAGGTGGAATAGGCGACGCGCTCACCTGCCGGGTCAAAGGACGGCCAAAGCTGATTGCCCGCGCTGAAGTCCGGCGGCATGAGCGGAAATTCACCCTCGACGCTGTCGCTGACGAGCGTCAGGTACAAGTCCCAGACGCCGGATTGATCGCTGGCGAAGAGCAGTTGTTGGCCGTCCGGTCCCCAGGCGGGCGAGGTGTCGCGCCCGAGGTCGGTGGTGAGCTGATGTGGGTCGCTGCCGTCGGCGTTCATCAGCCAGATGGTGGGGATGCCGCTGCGCGTGGAGACAAAGGCAATGCGCGCGCCGTCCGGACTGAACATCGGTGCGAAGTTCATCCCCTCGGAGTGGGTGAGCTGGCGCGGCGCGCTCCCGTCAAAGCGCAACAGGTAAATTTGCCAACTGCCGCTTGCGTCCGCAGCGTAAACCACCGCCGAGCTATCCGGCGCGCAGGAAGGCTCGCGTTCGTTGGCGGCGCTGCCCGTCAGACGATATTCCCTTCCGTCCAACGCCAGCAGGTAGAGATCGTCGTTGCCGTGTCGGTCGGTGTAAAAGACGATCTGATACGGTCGCGGCGTGCCCGGGGGCAATGTGGGCGTGATGCTGGGCGTAGGCGACGGCGTGATCGAGGCGACGGCGGTTTGCGTGCGCGCGAAAACGGCCTCGGCGGTTTGCGTGAAGGGCAAGACGGCGGCTTGGGCCGTTGTGGTGAGCGCGGCGGAGGTGGCGGCTCGGTTTACGGTGGCGGGCGCGCTCGGCGGCACGCTGGGGGTGGCGGTGGGGCTGACTGTTGGGCTAGGCGCGGGTGTTTCGCTGGCAGACGGCGTCACGCTTGGACGGGTGGCGGTTGCGCTGGGCGGAAGTGTGGGGATCAGCGCGGACGCGGTCGCGGCGAGTGCTTCGGCGTCAACGCGCGTGGGCAGGGGCGGGCTTTCCTCCGCGCCACCGCAGGCGCTCAGCACCACAAGCGCTATCCCGAGCAGTAGCCATAGGCGAAGATGCGGGTTGTGTTTCACGGGGGGGCCTCCTGCACGCTGCGCAATGTGTTTCTGTACGCTCTCTATTGTAGGGCGTGGGGGGAGATTTGAGCAACACGGCGGGAAGCGTGCGGACGTGATGGCGCTGCCCCTTGATCCCGTCGCGTAGCGCGCGACAGAAGCAGGGGGACGCCCGTAAACGCTCACTCAGGCCGGCGGACGCACAAACCCACCAGCATCAAGTCTCGGCTTCGTCGTCCGCCAATTGTTGCTCGATAGCGTCCACCAGCTCGCGCAGCGAAGGATCGACGATCTCGGCCATCGCACGGTCCATGATCGCGTTGATGAAGGCGGTTTTGCCCCGTGTGTAGGCGGGGCGGTTGTCGTGGAAGGTTTGCGCCAATTGCTCTTTGACTTGCGCATATAGCCGCGCGATCTCCGGATGGGCACGCAAATAGTCGCGGAAGATGATGTGGCGCTGATGTTCCCAGGTGGCGAATTCCACAATGTGCAGGTGATGCGTGCGCGGGACGCCCTTCCAAAAAAAGAGACGCTCAGCGTCGTTGATGTGCGGGTGGTGCGTGTAGCCGATGGGCGCGAGTTGTCGCTTATATACTTCCAGCGGGGCAAAAGTTTCTACCGCGACCAAAATATCAATGATCGGCTTGGCACGCAGCCCGGGCACCGACGTACTGCCGACGTGCTCGATTTCGATGACCTGCTCCCCCAACGCCTCGGCAATACGCGGCACTTCGGCCTGAAACATACGCGGCCACTCGGGGTTGTAGTCCGAAAGCTCAAAAGATTCGTTTTCGTTGAATTTCGGCATCGTCGCCCCCACCTTGCGCCTGTGATTATAATCTCCTCTATAGTGTATCCGATTTTGTGCGCGGCGCACCTGCTTTATCGTGCACGCACAACGTCAACACAGGGACAACGCTCACCATGCCCATCCACACCGCTCACCCCGAAACCGGCGAGCCGATCACCATTGGCATCAAAGAAACATCTTTTGTCGTCTCCCCACGCTACGGCGAAAGTTACAGTTTTGACCGCGCGGGACGGCTGATCGGCTGTTATTATCAGGGCCGCAGCTATCAACGGGCGTTGGACGGGCGTTTGGTGGAACGCCGCAAGCCGACCGAGCGCCCGCGCCGCCGCACCTTGCCGCCCGAGGAGCGGGATCGCTTGCTGGAGCACGTTTTCGGGGAGCTGCGCGCGCTGGAGGTGGCCTTGCCGCGTATGGCGCTGGCAGAGCCGGACCGCGCGCGTTTTGCAGACGCGCTGCGGCGTGCGTTGGACTTCGGGCCGCAGCGCTTGGCGCGCGACGGCGAGGCATTCCGCGCGCTTTACAAGCCGGTGAGCATCCTCC
>JALSSH010000035.1 GCA_026984385.1 Ardenticatenia bacterium
CGCCGCCGCGCGTAAAGCGCGCGTTTAAGAAGCGCGCAAAGGGTAGCACCGTGCCGGTCACGGCCAGGTAGAGCAGCACGAAAAAGAGCCAACGCGCCGAGGCGGTCGGGAGCGTGGTGGTGACCAACAGCCACAGCCCGACCCAGCCGACCGTCGCCATCAGCGCGGCGGCGAGCATCAGGCCCGCGTACTCCGAGCGGGGTTGCGTGGGAGAGGTGTAATCGTCCATGTGGGGGATTATAGCAGCTCGGCAGGGCGCGGGCTATGGATGATCGCGGCGTCAAGTCAGGTGGCGCGGCGGCTTTGCAACCACCGTCGGAGCGAACGTTGGCTTTCTTGCGAGGGGACACCTGCCAACAAATGCGCAATCGCGATGTCCTCGTCCAGTTCCGGCCAGTGGATGCCTTCCCCATCGCCGATCAGTCGCCAGTTAGCGCGCTCAGCGGGCGTGGCGTGCAACAAACGCGGAAACCACGCCAACGGCACGCTGATTGTGCGCCCATCTTCCAGCGCGACGGTCAACTCATCTTCGCTCACGGTGACCGCTTGGGCGCGGGCTAAATATGCACACACGGCTCCCTATCCCTTATTCCCCGCTCCTTTCACATCATACCACCTTCCCCCTCCCACCACGCCCCTCCGTTCTGCTATAATCTCCGCGCAAACCGAACGGAGGGCATTCACCATGACCGACAACAACACTTCCCCCCCACCCGACAACGCGGTAACCGTGATCTACCGCAAGCAAACTTTCACCGTTCGCCCGGGGATCACCGTCGAGGAGGCGATCCGCGCTTGCGGGCTGGACCCCGTCGCGATCCTCGCCACGCGCGACGGCAAACTCGTCACCGAAGAGGTCACGCTTCGCCCGGGCGACACGCTCAAGTTGCTGGCGACCATTTCCGGAGGCTAACCCCATGCCCAAACGACCACGTCGCCCTTTGCGCTGTCGGCATTGCGACCAAAAGGCCGTCATCAACATGCGCCAACACAAACTCGCGCTCTGCGGCCCGCACTTTGTGGAATGGGTGCACAAGCAAACCGAGCGCAGCATCAAAAAATGGCGCATGTTCACCCGTGACGAGCGCGTCTTGGTCGCCGTCAGCGGCGGCAAGGACAGCTTGGCGCTGTGGGATATTCTGCTGGAGTTGGGCTATCAGGCCGACGGGCTGTATATCGGGCTGGGCATTGACGGCGGCGTGCACTACAGTGACCAATCGCACGAGTACATCCGCCAATTTATCGCTCAACGCGGCGGCGATCTGACGCTCCACGTGGTGGACGTGGCCGAAGTGTACGGCGCGAGCATCCCCCAGGCGGCGCAACTCAGCCGACGCGGACGGGCCAAACCTTGCTCGCTTTGCGGCTTGACCAAACGCCACATTATGAACCGCATCGCGCGCGAACACGGCTATCACGTCCTGGCGACCGGCCACAACTTGGACGATGAGGTCGCGGTGCTTTTCGGCAACACGCTCCAATGGGCGGTCGGCTATTTGACGCGCCAAGGGCCGCTGCTCCCGCCCAGCCACCCCGGGCTGGCGCGCAAGGTCAAGCCGCTCTTCCGCTTCTACGAGCGCGAAATGGCCGCTTACGCCATCGTGCGCGGCATCGAATACGTCTACGACGAATGCCCCTTCGCCGAAGGCGCGACCAGTATCCGCCACAAGGAGCTGCTCAACCAGTTGGAAGCGCAAAGCCCGGGCGCCAAACTCCACTTTTACCTGAATTTCTTGCGTGCCCGCGAAGAACACGGCCTTTTCCAGACCGTGCAAGAGCAAATAGAACTGCACACCTGCCCGACTTGCGGTCAGCCGACCACCAACGAGGGGCAGTGCGCCTTCTGCCGCACATGGGAGCGCGTGCAAGAGCGCGTTGGGGCGCTGCCCCACACCCCGCAAGGGGCTAACGCCCCTTGACCCCGCCGCGCTGCGCGCGGCAGGAGCAGGGAGGCTTGGGCGGTCGGGAGATGCGCGCCGGTGGAGAACGCCCGCCGTCGGGAGGGCGCGCCGCCCGTGCGCCTTCGGCGCACCACGCGCGGCAGAGCCGCGCGTCAGCCGCGCGCAGCGCGGCTAGGCGGCGCGCCCAACGGCCCACTCGCCGCAAACGTCGAGCTTCCGGCGAACGCTCAACGCCGCGAGCCGCGCAATAGCGCGGCTCGCGGGGGGTGCAGGGGTCGCAAGACCCCTGCTGGGGGCATGGGGGCGAAGCCCCCGCCGCTAAATCAGCTTCGGCGCGGCGGCTTTCACCTCGTCGCTCATCTGGTCTTCGAACTGCTCCATATAGGCGTGGAAAAGCTCGACCAGCTCGCGCGCCTTGCGGTCGTAGGCCTCTTTGTCCGGCCAGGTGTTGCGTGGGATCAGCACCTCGGCGGGCACGTCCGGCACGGCCTTGGGGATCGCAAAGCCGAAGATCGGGTCGGTGACCGTCTCCACGTCGTCCAGCGCACCGCTCAGCGCCGCGCGCACCATCGCCCGCGTGTAGGCCAAGTTCATGCGCTGCCCAACCCCATACGGGCCGCCCGTCCAGCCGGTGTTCACCAGCCACAGGCGCACGTTGTTCCGCTCCACCTTTTCGGCCAGCAACCGCGCGTAAACCGTCGGATGCAGCGGCATAAACGGCGCGCCGAAGCAGGTGCTAAAGGTGGCTTTCGGCTCGGTGACGCCGCGTTCTGTGCCCGCGACTTTGGCCGTGTAGCCCGCCATGAAGTGGTATTGCGCTTGGGCGGGGGTCAGGCGGGAAATTGGCGGCAACACGCCGAAAGCGTCCGCCGTCAAGAAAATCACGTTGCGCGGCTGTCCACCCACCCCGCTGGGGTCGGCGTTGGGCACGTGCGTAATGGGGTATGAGCCGCGCGTATTTTCCGTGAAGGTGGCGTCGTCCAAGTCCACTTCGCGCGTCAGCGCGTCAATTTTCACATTTTCCAAGATCGTGCCAAAACGCCGCGTGGTCTGATAGATTTCCGGCTCGCCTTCCGGCGAGAGCCGAATCACCTTCGCGTAACAACCGCCCTCAAAGTTGAAGACGCCGTCGTCGCTCCAACCGTGTTCGTCGTCGCCGATCAGGGTGCGCGAGGAGTCGTTGGAAAGGGTGGTCTTACCCGTGCCGCTCAGCCCGAAGAACAACGCCACGTCGTCCTTGTCCGCCCCGTAGTTGGCCGAGCAATGCATCGCCATCACGCCGCGTTTGGGCAAAAGGTAGTTCATCACGGTGAAAATGGATTTTTTGATCTCGCCCGCGTACCGTGTGCCGCCGATCAAGACCATCTTACGCTTGAAGTTCACCAAGATAAACGCGCCGGAGGACGTGCAATGCACCTCGGGAATGGCCGTCAGGTTCGGCGCTTGGATCACCACGAACTCCGGCACATGGTTTCGTAGCTCTTGCGGGTCGGTGATGCGCACAAACATATTGTGCGCAAACATGCTGTGCCAAGCCGTTTCGGTCACCACACGGATCGGTAAGCGATAGTTCGGGTCGGCGCCGGCGTAACAATCTTGCACGAAAACGTCTTTGTTCTGGAAGTAGTTCATCATGCGCCGATGCAACGCCTCGAACGTTTCTTCCGAGCAATCGCGGTTCACCGTGCCCCACCAAATTTCGTCGGCGGTCGTTTCTTCGCGCACGATGAACTTATCGTTCGGCGAACGGCCCGTGTGGTCGCCGGTGCGCACCACCAGCGGCCCGCCTTGCGCCAACACGCCTTCGCGGTGACGGAGCGCCTGCTCATAGAGCGCGGGGATGGTCAAATTCCAATATTCGCGCTCCAGGTTCTCAAATCCGTGATGCTCCAAGCCATAATGACTGCGGATATACTCACTCATACTAACGCTTGCCTCCTCTACCGAAATAGACGCCTGAACCAGCGCAGGGACCGCCCGCGCCCCGACCCGTCAGTACACATTGAACAATATCGGCGGCATGTAGTTGAGTGTAACCAAATTCCCCCGCCCTGGCGAGCAATCGTCCCGCCTGTGATATGGGCAATTCGCACAATGCCCAGCAAAAAAGGGACGGTGCAGACCGTCCCTTGCTCGCTTTTGTGTAACTTGTATGTGCTCAAGAGCTTCAATGCACCAAAACCACCGTACCCGCGTTGTAAAGTCGCCCACACGTGTACGCGCCTTCCATTTGGGCCGGTAGTTCTTGCAAAGTGCGCGGGGCAGTGAGCGCATCCAGGAAGTAAAACCGTCCGCTTCCACGCAAGCACACTTTAACGCTGCTGTTCCATTGCGGGACCGCAAGACTGCCCGACATCCCGAAAACGTCCACCGCTTGCACAACCCCCATATCCAGCACGCTTTGGTTACCGATCTCCGCCGGATTGCGCACAAAGTCGCCATCTTGAGCCAGCACGCGGCAATACACGCTGCCATTGGTTACCGTGCCAGCAGGCACGTCTGCGCGCACAATCTCGTTGGTCGTGCCGTTGAGATCGGCACACAAAGGCGCTTGAGCGCGTGCTATATCTCCTGCATTCGGGACATACCCCGCACAAGCCGCAGACGGCGCGGTCAGGAACGGCGTGTAATTGACGTTCGCCGAAACGCCATTTGTACCGCCAACGGTCGGGCCGCTCGGCGTGCCCCACCAATTGTTTGTCGCGTCTACGAGTGGTGCAGTTGTGCTCACACCCAAGTTGCTGTTGTTCAACAAACAATTGTTGTGCAACGTCGCCACGCTGGTATCAGCAGCATCATAACCGACCACAACGCCATCAGTATTGTTTTCCAGTACGGTGTTGGTGATCGTCGCTTGAGTGCCCGGGCCGAAGTAGGTGGTGATCAGAATGCCCGCCGAAGTCGAACCGTCTACCGAAGCAACAGCCGTGCAGTTGGTGATGCGCGAATTGGTCACCGTGCCCTGGCCGCCACCGCCGAACTCCACGCCATAATCCAGGCTGTCCACGTTACCTTTGCCCGTGTACGTCAGGCCGTCAATGGTTGCCTGCGCGCCTGTGCCAGCCGAGCCGCGCACGTGAACGCCAATGCGCCAAATGTCGTGCATGGTTACGTTGCGTACCGTGATTGAGCTACCGTGATAGACACCGATGCCAAGGCCCACATACTGGTTATAGCGCACATGGCGCACGACCACGTTGGAGATCGTGCCGTAACCACGCGCCCCCGCCGGATTACTCACATCACCGTAATTCAGCGCAGTGAGCACATTATGCCCGCTGGCGTCAAACGTGACGTTGCTCCAGTTAACCGTCGCCCCACCGGTAATGAAAAACCAAGCCCGCCCATTGCCCGAACCGCCGGTGTTTTGCGTC
>JALSSH010000036.1 GCA_026984385.1 Ardenticatenia bacterium
CAACCGGTAGGCGGGCGCGTCCAGGCAATCTGGCGCGCCGAGCGGGTCGCGAGCGATGTAGTAGGCAAATTGGCCGTCGTAGCCCTCGCTCCCTGCAGGACAGCTTGTGCCGTCCGCGCCCTGGCAAGCGCTAAAACATTCCCCCAGCGTGACAAAGGCCAGCGCGTCGCCTCCGTTGAGGGCCAAGATGACGGCCAGGTAGACCGTTTCCAGCAACAACACCAACGCCCAGGGGCGCGCGAGGGCTTGTGCGCGTGTTTGCATCGGCGGTTACGCTTTGCGCGGCTTGGTTTCATGCTTAGCGCGCCCGATGATGCGCGCTTCGTCGAACGGCTTGACGATGAACTCCACCATGCCGCCCTCGTAATACCAGATCGGCGCGGCCTGTCCGTCCAACATCACCATTTCCGGCTCGGCGGAGATGCCGACCACCTCCACGCGCGTTTGGGCGTAGGGTGGTTCGTAGCGTCCGGCCCGCCGCCAGTCGATCACAAAATGGCCGCCGCTGGAAAAGCTGCACGTGAAGTAGGACCAGCGATAGTCCCCGTGCCGATAGTCCAGCCCTTCGCCCGCGTCTTCATAGAGCGTGGTGTCGCCGCTGCCCGCGTAAACGCGCAAACGCGCCTCTTCCAACGGGCGCTCGCCCACATATTGCATCACCGGCCACATCGGGATCACGCGACCGGCGCGCACGTAGATCGGCAGCCGTTCTAAGGGCGCTTGGGCGGTGATGGTGCGCGCGCCGTCGGTCAATTTGCCGCTGTCAAACTCATACCACACCCCACGCGGCAAATAGACTTCGCGTTGCGTGGCCCCCGGCTCTACAATCGGGGCCACGAGCATAGATTCACCGAGCAAAAAAGCGTCTTGCACGTCGTAGAGCTTCGGGTCGCTGGGGTCGGCCATGAAAAGCGGACGCACCATCGGCACACCGCTTTGGGCGGATTGGGCCATCACGGAGTAGATATAGGGCAACAACTGATAGCGCAGCTCCAAATAGTGCCGCACAATTGCCTCGTAGCGCTCGCCGTAGCTCCAAGGCTCTTGGGGAGCTGTGCCTGCCATCGTGTGGACGCGGAAGTAAGGCATCGTGCAGCCAAGCTGAATCCAGCGTGTGAAAAGCTCGCCATCCGGCTCGCCGGCAAAGCCGCCGATGTCCGCGCCGCTGAAAGGAAAGCCCGCCAAGCCCAAGTTGAGCACCATGCTGATATTCATCCGCAAATGTTCCCAGGTGGCGGCGTTGTCGCCCGTCCAGGAGGCGGCGTAACGCTGCCCGCCGGCGTAGGTGGCGCGCGTGAGCAGGAAGGGGCGCTTTTCCGGCGCGGCTTTTTGCATCCCCTCGCGGGTGGCGCGGGTCATCAACATGCCGTAAGTGTTATGGCCGCCGCCCACGTGCGTTTGGCCCAGCCCGTCCCAATCGTGCCGGACGTAATCCGGCAATGTGGTACGCGGTCGGAGCGTGATGGCGGTTGGCTCGTTCATATCGTTCCACAAACCGGCAAAGCCTGCTTGCATCAAGGTCCGCACGTGTCCCGCCCACCAGGCGCGCACTGCCGCGCTGGAAAAGTCCGGAAAGGCACACGTGCCGGGCCAAACCGGTGCGGTCACGAGTTTGTCGTGGGGGTATTTGAGGAAAACGTCTTGCTTCAGCCCGTCTTGGTAGACTTCATAGCCGCTGTCAACCTTGATGCCCGGGTCGGTGATCGCCACCGCCTTGAAGCCTTGTTCCTCCAACTCCGCCAGCAGCCCGGGCAGCAACGGGAAGCGCTCCCTATTCCAAGTGAAGACGCGGTAGCCGTCCATATAGTCAATGTCGAAGTAGAGCGCGTCGCAAGGCAAACGGCGGCGGCGGAATTCGGCAGCCAGTTCGCGGAACGTCTGCTCGGAATCATACCCCCAGCGGGACTGGTGAAAACCCAGCGTCCAGAGCGGCGGCAGCGGTATCCTGCCGGTGAGTTCGGTATAGCGTTGCAACACATGCTCGGCGCGCGCGCCTGCGAAAAGGTAAAAACGCAGCTCGCCGTCTTCTGCAAAAAACGTTTGTTTCTGGATGTCTTGCGCGCCCAGGTCTACCCAGCCACGCGCGGGGTTGTCCCAAAGGATGCCGACGGCCACATCTGCGCGCACGCCCAGGTAAAAGGGAATGCTGAAGTAGATCGGGTCGTCGTCCGCTGTGTAGGCGGGCAAGGGATCGGCGTTCCACAGCTCCCAACGCCGACCGCGCAAGTTCAGCTTCTCGATGGCGCGTTCGCCCAATCCGTAGCAGCGCTCGTCGGGCGGCAATTGACGTGACCAGCGCACTTCCGGCCCCCGCCATGCCACGCCCTCGGCGTCCTGGCTGAGCACGCGCCCGTCGGGGGTGCTGAAGCGCAGTTTGCCATTTTCCTTTTCCACCTCGCAGACGATTTGCTCGCTGCGCACGCTTACCCGCTGGGGGCGGTCTTGCACTTCCAGCGTGGGCACAAGCCAGTCTACTTTTTCCACCGCGTAGGAAAAGGGCGGGTCAAAGTTCGCGTCAGGGCGCACACGCACGCGCACCATGTCCTCCGCAAGGAAGGAAACATCCAAGTAGCCGTGTTCGGTTTGGATGAGCACACCCCGCATGTGCGGTTCTACGTTTTGCACCACGCCCGGCTTTTGGAACGCCCCTGAAGGTTTGGGCGGCTCAAAACGTCGGTTGAGCGCGCGCACCGTGTTGGTGTAGTGCACGGCGCGCAGCGCGGCCTGCCAGCCCATCCCCTGGGCGGTTTTGATAATGCTCTTGAGGGTGGAAGGAATTGCCATGAGCACCGCCTTGTTGTGTGATGATAACCCATATGCACCGCCCCAATAATAGCGTAGGGACGGCAACAACGAAACATCACACAACAAAGAAACGCACACGGGCGAGGTTTCCGCGACCTCGCCCGTGTTGTTTTTCGGGAAGCGAGCTTGCTCAGCCGACCACCACGATATGGACGTCTTCGCGCGGGAGCGCCTCGCCGATGCGCCACCACTGCTCACCGCGCGTTTGCATTGCGGCGGCGAAAGTGTCCAACTTTTCCGACGGCAGCGCGATCAACAGCCCACCGCTGGTTTGCGCGTCGAAAAGCAACATGCGCAGCTCTTCGCTGATCTCGCCCTGGAAGCGCACCATCGGCTCATAAGCCAAGCGGTTGGCCGAAGAGCCGCCCGGGAAGGTCCACATCGCGGCGTACTTCATCGCGCTGGTCAGTAGCGGGATGCGCGCGGCTTCCATGCGCAAAGTGACGCCGCTCAGCTCGGCCAGCTCCGAAGCGTGGCCCATCAGGCCAAAGCCGGTTACGTCGGTGGCCGCCCGAGCGCCCAGCTCAACGGCCACTTCTGCCCCCGTGCGGTTGAGCCGCATCATCCACCCAATCGCCTCGTCCACGTCGGCGGGGTCGGCTTTGTCGTTTTTGGCAGCGGTGGTGATACAGCCCGTGCCGAGCGGTTTGGTGAGGATCAACACATCTCCGGGGCGCACGCCGTCTTTGGTCAACAATTGGTCCGGTGGGGCCAGCCCGATCACCGCCAAGCCGATTTTCGGCTCTTTGTCTTGGATGGTGTGCCCGCCGGCGATCACGGCGCCCGCCTCAAAGACTTTTTCCGCCATGCCCATCAGCATCGCTTTGCTGAGTTCAAGCGGCAAGTCTGGTGGCAAAGCGGCGATATTCAGCGCCACGAGCGGCTTTCCGCCCATCGCGTAAACGTCGCTCAGTGCATTGGCGGCAGCAATCGCCCCATACTGGTAAGCGTCATCCACAATCGGGGTGAAAAAATCCGTTGTGATGATCAGCGCGCGCTGGTCGTCCAGGCGGTAGACGGCGGCGTCATCCGGCGAGCCTATCCCGACCAACAGGTCAGGGTAGCGCGATGGATCGAAGAGTTCTTGTAAAGGGCGCAACACGTGCGCCAGGGCCTCAGGGGCCAACTTGGAAGCTCAACCCGCACAGGAAGAAAGCGCGGTTAAGCGGATGATCTCCTCTCGCGTCATATATTCCTCCTTTGGGGTGCGGGTAGACAAACACACGCGCTTCTGCTGCCAAGCGTGCACATCAACAGCGCGTGCAGCAGAAAGCGCGTCCGGTGTTTACGCCAAGTCGGTGCGGACGTGTCAGTCTTCGTCTGGGGGGGGCACGGGCAAATCTTCGACCGGCACATCCTTATATTTCTTGCCGACCTCGATCAGCAAAACCGGAATGCCGTCGCGAATGGGGTATTTGTAGCCCGAATCCTCGCACACCAACCAACAGCCGTGCACCAATTCCAAGCGCCCGGGGTCATCGCCCTTGTCGGTGTAGTGTACGGCTTCCGGGCAGCGCAAAATTTCGAGCAGTTCGGGGTCGATCACGTTTTCCGGAGCTGCACTATCCGCCATGAGCCATGTCCTCTCGTTGCCAATTTCACTGCTGGGAAGTATAGCCAGCGTACAGAGGAGCGTCAAGGTTTGGAAGCGACAAAAGGGTAGGGAACATACGCTTACCCGCACTGAAAAATCATCAGGGGTGCGCTTATTCCCATTCGATGGTGGCGGGGGGCTTGCTGGTGATGTCATATAGCACACGGTTGACGCCGCTCACCTCGTTGACGATGCGGTTGCTCACCCGCGCCAACAGCTCGGGGTCCAAACGCGCCCAATCCGCCGTCATAAAATCTTGCGTGGTGACCGCGCGCAAGACGACCACCTCGGCATACGTGCGCTGATCGCCCATCACGCCGACGCTGCGCACCGGCAAAAGCACCGCGAAGGCTTGCGCCGTGCCCTGCCGCAAAAGCCCCGCTTTCGCCAGCTCCTCGGTGAAGATATGGTCGGCGGCGCGCAACGTTTCCAACCGCTCCCATGTGATCTCGCCGACACAACGCACGCCCAAGCCCGGTCCGGGGAAAGGTTGCCGCCAGAGCATCTCGTCCGGCAAGCCGAGCCGTTCTCCCACGCGGCGCACCTCGTCTTTGAACAGATCGCGCAGTGGCTCGACCAATCGTCCGCGCATCCGTTTCGGCAGCCCGCCTACGTTGTGGTGCGACTTGATGCGGTGCGCGCCTTTGCGCCCTGTGCCTGCGCTTTCGATCACGTCCGGATAGATCGTGCCTTGCGCCAGCCAGTCCAACGGGCCGACGCGCTCGGCGGTGCGCTCAAAAACCTCAACGAAGGTGCGCCCGATAATGCGGCGCTTTTCCTCCGGCTCGCTCACGCCGCGCAGCGCCGAAAGAAACTCTTCGGTGGCGTCAACGGCAGTGAAGTTGCGCCACCCCAGTTGACGGGCCAAG
>JALSSH010000037.1 GCA_026984385.1 Ardenticatenia bacterium
CGACTGCTTGCGCGCGCTATCGAGGTGGCGGCGCACGAGTGGGTGCACCATTACCTCACGTTCTACCCGCTCGGCTGGGAATACAGCGCGCGAGCAGAAACGCGCACGATCAACGAGACGACAGCCACGTTTTTCGGGCGCGCGGTCGCTTTGCGTGTGCTGGCGCGCTACTATCCGGACGTGACCCCACCGCGCTACCCCTCGCTGCTCGAACAGTCCCCCGCACCGACGCCCGCCACGCCCGAGCCGCCCCACGATCCAGACGCACCGCCGCCTTTTGACTTTGCGCGCGAGCTGGCCGCTACACGCGCCGAGGTGGACTTTTTGCTGTGGCAAGGGCGCGTGCAGACCGCCGAGCTGTATATGGAGTATCGACGGCGCGAGTTCGTGCGGCACGGCTACCGCATCCGCAAGTTGAACCAGGCCTATTTTGCGTTTTACGGCGGCTATCAGGGCGCGCCCGGGGGCGCCGGTGGGGAAAACACGGTCGGCGTGGCGGTGGAAACGCTACTGCGGCGCAGTGAGTCGCTGGCGGACTTTTTGCGGACGCTGCGCGGCGTGACGCGCGAGGCAGAATTGCAAGCGCTTCTCAGCCCGTGAGCGCGCTTCAGCGCAACAGCGCCAGCGCTACCCCGAACATCGCCGCCAGGATGCCGACCAGCCAAAAGCGTTGCACGACCTGCGTTTCGCTCCAGCCGCTCAGCTCAAAATGGTGATGGATCGGGGTCATGCGGAAGATGCGCTTGCCGTGTGTGGCGCGGAAATAGGCCACCTGGATGATCACGCTGAGGATGTCCATCACGGGGATAATGGCGATGATCGGCAACAGCAGCCACTGGCCGGTCATCAACGCCAGCGTGCCCAGCGCCGCGCCCAAGGCCAGCGACCCCACGTCGCCCATGAACATTTGCGCGGGGTGCGCGTTGTACCACAAGAAGCCGAAACACGCGCCCACCACGATAAAGGCAAACTGTACCAGGAAGGTTTGCCCCTGCAAGTGGGCGATCACGCCGTAGGCGGCAAACGCGCTGGCCGCGATCAGCCCCGCCAACCCGTCCAGTCCGTCGGCGATGTTCACCGCGTTGCTCGTGCCCACGATCACAAAAACGGCAATCGGTATCCACAACGCGGGGGGCAATGGGACGAAGTTCGGCAGCATAGGCACGTAAACGCCGTTGGCGTTCTGAAAACCGCCACCCACAAAAGCCATGACGCACGCGGTAACGGTCGCCAGCACCACCTGGGCGGCGAACTTGGTGCGCGCGCGCATTCCCTCGCCCCGCTCGCGCACGCCCATAATGCCCTCCAGATCGTCCCACGCGCCTAACACGCCGAAGCCCAGCAGCACAAAGAGCGGTAACAGAATGCTGGAGCCGGTCAGTTCGGCGTGGACCAGGCGCGCCAGGTTCAACCCGAGCGTGATCAACACGACCGGCACCACGATCAAGATGCCGCCCATCGTGGGGGTGCCGGTCTTGGCGAGATGGGATTGGGGGCCGGTGGCGCGGATTTGCTTGCCCAGCCGCAGCCGTCGCAAAATTTCCACGAAGGGACCGCCCCAAATGGCGGTGAGCAAAAACGTGATCGCGCCGAGTGTCAGGGCGAAGGGGAGTTCAGCGGTCATGGGTGGGCCATTGCTCCGCAGAGGTGCGCTGTGCCGGGTCGGGGCGCGATTGTACGCCAAAGCGGAGGTTGTGCCAAGGCTGGATCGGGAACGTGGGCGCGGGGTGCCGCCGCACAGCGGCGGCGCGGCGAGCTGTGCTCGCCGCAGAGGGCGCGCCGCCCGCCGCGCAAGCGCGGCGCAAAGCGGCTCTGCCGCTTTGGGTGCGCCGTAAGGCGCACGGCGGCGCGCCCAACGGCGGACGTTCCCCGCGCAGGCCAAACCGCCGCTTGCGGGCGCTCATCGCCATTCCCACACCGGCTCGCCGGCCAGCACCCGTTGGATCTGGTCGGGAAAGCGGTCCGGGTCCAGCGGCTTGCCCAGAAAGCCGTCGAAACCCGCGTCCATTGCCTTTTGCATCTCTGCTTCGTCTGCGTCCGAGGTGATCGCCACCACCGGCGTTTTTGCCAAACGCGGATGGCTGCGGATCTTGCGCAGCGCCTGATACCCGTCCTCATACGGCAGACGGATATCCATCAGGATCAAGTCCAGACGCGGCAAGGCGTCGGCGAACTGCACCACCTGCCAGCCGCTGGTTTTCCACTCACAATGTGAGATGCCTATTTGCGCCAACATGCGCGCGATTTGTACAAAATTTGGCACATTATCTTCGACAACTAAAATATGCGCCTCCTGGAGGCGAACGGCGTCTTTGGGGGTCATAAAAAACCATCTCCTTCTCCGTTGCCCTATGGGGAATATAGCCCAAACCCCAAATATCTTTTCAACGTGTCCCCGATCACGTTGTTGAAAGCTCGCTACTCATATTCTCGCATAAAAGGCGCGCCCCCTTGTTCCATCAGCGCATAGCGTGTGGCGTCCGGCGGAATTTCCATCAGCACGACCAGCCGCTCCAACAGCTTCTGAAAGGTCGGCGCGGCGGTTTTGCTGCCCCAATACCCGTAGGGGCGGTCGAGCTTGATCAGCACCGAAACGACCGGATCGTCAGCAGGCAAAAAGCCCACAAACGAGGCGATCGAATTGCCCGGCGCGAAAGGCTCATAGCCGTAAGGGGTAGGGATTTCCGCTGTGCCGGTTTTGCCTGCAACGTTGTACCCCGGGAACTCGAACTCGATCTCGTCGCTTTCTTGCAACACACGCACCAAAATATCGCGCGCCGTGTGCGCTGCTTCTTCGCTGATCGGGCGGTGGCTGGCCGAAGGGTGCGTCTCGATCACCTCGTCCCCGTCAATGCGCGCCCGCACAATATGCGGCTGCATGATCAGCCCGTCGTTGGCGATCGCGTTAACGGCGGTCAGCATTTGCAGCGGCGTGACCGAGACCCCCTGCCCATAGCTGGTGTTGAGAAACTGCGCCTCACTCCAATTCGGGTCGCCCGGCTCTACCAAGATGCCGGAGGCCTCGCCCTCCAAGTCCACGCCGGTCGGGCTGCCTATGCCGAACTCGCGTAACTTCGGGTAGACGGTGTAGGGGCCGATTTCCTTAAAAATGGTAGCCGTGCCGGTGTTCAGCGAGTCGATGAACACGCGCGCAAAGTCCGGGTTGCCGTGTGAGCGGCGATCCCAGTTGCAGATATTCACGCCGCCCGCCTCAAAACAGCCCGGGTCGTAGTACGACCAGTTCAGGTCATGGGTGCCCGCGTCCAGCGCAATCGCCATCGTCAGCACTTTGAAAACCGAGCCAGGCTCGTAAACGTCGCTGATGGCGGGGTTGCGCGCCAACTCCAACGTCTCCGGCGTCAAGTTGTTCGGGTCGAAGGTCGGGTGATTGGCAATCGCCAAAATTTCGCCGTTGCGCGGGTTCATAATGATGATCGTGCCGCCGCTGGCTTGATGTTCCTGGACGGCCTCGTCGAGCACTTCTTGGGCCAAGTGTTGCAAGTCGCGGTCGATGGTCAGCTCCAAACTGATCCCGTCCCGCACATAAGTTGGGTTGCTTTCTTCCACCACCGGCACCACGCTGAGCGTCATACGGCGGGCTTGGCCGGCCAGCAGCGCGTCGTAAAAGCCCTCCACGCCGTAATAGCCGCGACCGGCGCGCGTGTTATCCGCTCCTGCGTAAAGCCCGACGATCTGCGCAGTGAGTGCGCCTTGCGGATAGACACGCTTGGGTAGCGTTTCCATCACGATCCCGTCAATATCCAGATTGATGATCTTCTGGCCGGTGGCGAAGTCTACGCGCGAAGCCAGCAGCACATAGTTGGGGAGAATGCCGTTTTCGTCGGGCTGCAAAGCGCGGTAAAGTTCATCTTCGGTCATGCCGACCAGCGGAGCCAGCTCTGCGGCCACGGCCTGGCGGTCTACGACGGCGTTGGGACTGATGCCGACGCGATAATCGTAGGAATTGGTCGCCAGCAAATAGCCGTTGCGGTCATAGATTTGGCCGCGATTGGGTTGCACTTCCACCGTCTGATAGAGCCGACTTTCACGGTTGCGCTCCAAAATGCGCTGGGTGTTGGCGTCCAGATAGAATTGGAACGAGAGCAGCCGCACGATCAAAATGCTGGCAACGGCCAACATCGCCACGCTCATCAGACGCAGACGGCTGGCTAGGGTTTCGTCGGCGGAAAACGTTCTGCTGCTCAGAGCACACCTCCACGATCTACGCTATCCGTTACGCCACGCTTCCCATTGCCGTTTGAGGTTGTCCCATTGTTGCCGCAACCAGCCGCTGAGCGTTTCGTCGTAGACGGCGGCGGGGCTGGTGGGGCTGGGCGTGGGTGTGGGCGTGATGCGCTCGCGGTCGTAACGGTAGCCTTCTACAATGATATACTGGATTTCGTCTTCGTGCGCTTCTCGAAAGCCGAGTTCAGCCGCGCGCGTCATCACGCGCGGCAAACTTTGCAGATCGGCGATCTCGGCGTGCAACAACTCGTTGTTGCGCTCCAATTGTTGGCGGTAGGTGTCCATTTCCAGCAGCTCGCGCGCGGTGATGGTGGTGGTCGCGGTTTGGATCAGGTACAGCGCGGCGATGATCAACCCCACCACGCCGATCACGGCGAGCGTGGCGGCCCACTGGCGTTGGCTGTGCCAGGGTTGCGGCGGGGCCGCGTGTTGGGGAATGTTGGTGGGCTGGGTGTGTTGCATAGTTTAATAGCTCTAAGATGCACTAGAACGTAAAGCCTGCATCCCATTATACACCCGAAACGTTTTGGGTCGGGGCGGACGCGGAGGCTGCGCACCCCCGCATCTACTCTTCGCCCAGGCGCAACACCTGGTTCACGCTCATGCGCCGCAACAGCGCCGCCGCCACACCCATCAGCAGCGCGAACCCACCGGCCAGCGTCGCCAGCAGGCCCAGCCAGCTCAGCCAGGGCATCCGCAATGTTTCCGCACCGGCCAGCGCCAAAAACGGCAGCAGCAAATACGCCAGCGCTGCGCCTATCGCGCTGCCCACCACCAACGCCGGCCCGACCAGCGCCGCTTGTTCCACGAAGAGCAGTTGCCAGATATGGCGCGTGTCCCAACCCAGTGCGCGCAGCACCCCGAACGTAAAAAGCCGCTGCCGTGCGGTCACCACCAGGTAGAACGCGAAGTCCAGCAAGCTCAACAGCAAGCTGATCCAAAAGCCCGCGAAAAGCATCCCTGCCACCGCGCTCGGCAGCGGTTCGCGCAACAGCTCG
>JALSSH010000038.1 GCA_026984385.1 Ardenticatenia bacterium
TATGCGCTGACGGTCGGCGCTTATGTGGATACGGCGGCTGTGCTGGAAAATCATTTGCGCGTGCTCGACCCGACGCGAGACTATCAGCCGCGCAGTGATCGGCTCTGGCTCGGTGATTTGCACGTCCGGCCCGCAGAAACCGCCCCGCCCACCGACGAAAGCAAGTGAGGCACGCGCACGCGGAGCATCGGGCGCGCGCAAGCTGCGGCGGAGCAGGTGGGGATGCAAAAACTGCCGAAGGTGGAGCTACACGTGCACCTGGAACGCGCGCTGCGCTTCCAAGTGGCTCGGCGCATAGACGCGGACTTCACGCCGCAACGCTATGTGCGCGAGCTGGCCGGCTTGCCCACCATGCCTCGCCCCGATCAATACACGGCGCGCCGTTGTGCGGCGTTGGGGTTGTTGCAAAGTGAGGAGGCGTTGCGCCTGGCCGTCAAAGACTTGGTGCAGCAATTGGCCGAAGACGGTGTAATCTACGCAGAGATCCGCTTGGCGCCCTTCTTACACACGCGCGAGGGGCTTTCGCCGGAAAACGTGGTGCGCGTGGTGGTGAACTCGCTAGACCGCGCCTACCACGACACGCACATCGAAACCCGCCTGATCCTGTGCACGGTGCAAACCGCCCCGGAAATTCAAAGCGAGACTGTAGCCCAGTTGACGGAGCGCTTTTGGGGGATTCGTGTGGCGGGTTTTGGGCTGATGGAAGACCCGTGCCGTGCGGTGCGCAACTCCGATGCGCTTTGGTCGGTGAAGACGCATTTTTCCGCTTTCGCTTGGCTGACTGAACGGGGGATACCGCGCGTGGTGGACGCCGAAGAGACGGTCGGGGTGGAGCGACTTTGGGAGATGGTGACGCTGTATGTGCCGCGGCGTATCGGGCACGCTTTGCCCTGTATGGACGATGCCGATCTGCAGTTGTTGCTGCGGTTTAGACGCACGCATTTGGAGCTGTGTCCGGCGCGGGATGTGCAATTGGGGTTGATCGGCGATCTGCGCGAACATCCCCTGGAGGGGCTGTATCGGGCGGGGCATTTGGTGAGCGTTAGCACGGACGGGCGCGTCACCACGCCGACCACGCTCAGCGAAACTTACGCGGCGCTGCAAGAGCGATGCGATTGGCGGCGAGAGGAGTTTTTGGCGTGTAACATCATGGCGCTGGAATCTTCTTTTGCGCCGCCCGAGCTGAAGGCCCAATTGCGCAAAAGGCTGTATCAGGCTTACGGCGTACACGACCCCAGAAAGAAACGTAGGAGGCGACGGTGATTTTCTTGGACGGCAGCCAGGGCGAAGGCGGCGGGCAGATCGTGCGAAGCGCGATCACGCTGAGCTGCCTCACGGGCGAGGCCGTGCGCGTGGAAAATATTCGCGCAGGGCGCAAACCTCGCGGTTTGCGTCCGCAGCACGTGGCCGCCGTGCGCGCTGCTGCCCAGCTTTGCGAAGCGGCCATCGCGGGCGTGGAAGTGGGCAGCGAGGCGCTCACCTTTGAGCCGCGCGCACCCGTGCGCTCCGGCGTGTATGAGTGGGCGGTCGGGACAGCGGGGTCGGCGGCGTTGGTGTTGCAAACCGTGCTGCTTCCGCTGGCGTTGGCCGAAGGGCGCTCCGAGTTGCGCGTGCACGGCGGCACACACGTTCCGCACAGCCCGTCCGGCCACTATGTGCGCGACGTTTACGCGCCCGCGCTGTTGGAGTTGGGCGCGGATGTGGAAATTTACGTCAGCGCGTATGGTTGGACGCCGGAAGGCGGCGGTACGCTCACCGCGTACACAAGCGGGGGGGCGCGTCTGCGCGGCGTGGATATGCGCGAACGCGGCGCGCTGGAGCGTGTTTTTGGGGTGGCGGTGGGCTGCAATCTGCCCGCGCACATTCCCCAGCGCATGGCGAACCGCGCGCGCAACCTACTCCGTCCGCACTTGGCGGGCGCACCCCTGGACATCCGCCCCCAACGCGCCCGCAGCATCAGCACCGGCGCGGGCATCTTTTTGGCGGCGGAATACGCCAACGGGCGCGGCGGTGTGGGCGTGTTGGGTAAGCGTGGGATGCCTTCGGAAGTGGTGGCCGAACGCGCCGTGCAAGCGTTGTTGGCGTTCCATGATTCCGGCGCGGCGGTAGACCGTCACTTGGCCGATCAGCTTATCTTGCCGTTGGCGTTGGCTGAAGGGCCGAGCGCGCTCCGCGCCGAGGCGATCAGCTCCCATTGCCGCACCCAAGCGATGGTGGTGCGCGCCTTTTTGCCCCGCGCCATCCATTTGGACGAACGGACGCAAACTATCACCGTAGAGGCGACTTAAACGCTATGTTCGAGGTTATCTTCTTAGGCACATCGGCCAGCGCGCCTTCTATTCATCGGGGGCTTTCGGCCCAGGTGGTGCTGGTCAAGGATCAGCGCTTCTTGATCGACGTGGGAGAAGGCACGCAACGCCAAATTCTGAAGAGCGGGATCGGCTTCAAGCGGCTCAATCGCGTGCTGATCACGCACGGCCACCTGGACCATATCTTGGGGCTGGGCGGGCTGATGTCTACCTTTTTGCGCTGGGAAAATATCGAGTTTCTGGAAATTTGGGCCGGACGTTGGGCACTGGACCGTATCCAAGATTTGCTCTACGGCGTGGTGTTGCGCGGCGTCAAGCCGCCGATCCCGTTGCACCTGATTGATGTGCACCCGGGCGTGTTGATGGAGTCCGCCGACTTCACCGTTTCGGCTTTTCCGGTCAGCCATCGCGGGCGAGATTGTTACGGCTATATCTTCCAGGAAAAGCCGCGCCGCCCCTTCTTGGTGGAAAAGGCCGAGGCGCTCGGCGTCCCGCCCGGGCCGGAGCGCGCGCGCTTGGTGCGCGGAGAGACGATCACGCTGGCCGACGGGCGCAAGGTTCACCCCGACGACGTGCTCGGAGAAGATATTCCCGGGGCGCGGCTGGTTTTCACCGGCGACGTCGCCGAGATCACCGCGCCGTTACGCAAGGCGGCAGAGGGCGCTCATGCGCTGGTGATGGAAGCGACTTATTTGGACGAGGACGCGGAACTCGCGCGCGCCTTCGGCCACATGACCGCCGGACAGTCGGCACGCTTTGCGGCGGAAGTCGGCGTGCAAACGTTGCTGTTGACGCACGTTTCGCGCCGTTACCGCGAACGGGACGTGATCGAAGAGGCGCGGCTGCATTTCCCCAACAGCTATGTGGTGCGAGACTTCGACCGCTTTGTGGTGGCGAAGGGTCGCCCTGTGCACAAAGTGGACGAAGCCGGTCAGCATCTCGGCGGTGTGCGCGGGTAGATTTTGTGGGGCGCTGCCCCACACCCCGCAAGGGGCGGGAGCGCCCCTTGACCCCGCAGAGGGTGCGGGAAACGTGAGCGGTCGGGGAACGCCCGCCGCCGAGGGGCGTTCCCCGTCGTGGGCGCGCCGCCCGTGCGCCTGCGGCGCACCACGCGCGGCATCCGCCGCGCGTCAGCCGCGCATCCGCGCGGCTAGGCGGCGCGCCCAACGGCCCACTCGCCGCAAACGCCCCCCTTCGCTCACCCACTAGCGCGAAAGTTCCGACCCGCCTACACTACCCCTAAGGGTGGGAAACGCGCTTGCATGGGGTGAGAAGGCCGATGATCAACCTTTACGACATTCTGGAAGCTGCCGACGGTCAACTTTTCGGTGAACCCGCCGCCCAGCTTTTCCCCAATTTCTGCTACGACGCCCATGCCGTCCAACCCGGCGATCTGTATGTCGCCATGAAAACTGAGCACGGCGACGGTCATCACTTCATGGAACAGGCCGTGCAAAACGGCGCAGCGGGCATCATGTGTACCCATCCCCCGACCTTTGACACCGACGGCCTAACCGTGATCGTCATGCGCAACGTGGAAGACGCTTTGTTGCGCTGGACACGGCTCATTTTGCAAAAATACGGCACAACCGTGATCGCGGTGGCGGGCAGCATCGGCAAAGCCCCCACGCAACACGCCATCGCCCAGGTGTTGCGCCGTGCTCACAAGGTTTACATCGGCGAATATAGGCTTGCCGGACGCTTAGGGTTGCCCTTGGCGCTGGGTAAGCTCACCGCTGACGACCGCTTCGCCGTGTTGGAGTTCAGCACCACCCACGCCGGCGAAATGGCCGAACTCGTCGCCCTGGCACGCCCCATTGTCGGCGTGGTGACCACCGTTCAGCATCGCCACTTGGGGCGCTTCGGCTCGCTGGAAACTATCGCGCAGGAGATGCGCGCGCTTGTCCAGGGACTGCCGCCAGAAGGGCTGGCCGTGCTCAACTTTGATGACGCGCACGTGCGCGCACTGGCCGCCGACGCCCCCGTGCCGGTGCTCACAGTGGGGCTGGATATCGCCGAACCCGCTTTCGGGGCCGATCTGCTTGCCTATAATGTGCTGGTGGACGCAGACAAAACCGGCTTCGACCTCCGTCACGGCCAATCGCGTTACCCCGGGCGCTGGATTCCCTGGCTGGGCATTTCCCATCTCTATAGCGCCTTGTTAGCGCTGGCCGTTGGTCTCAGCTATGGCATCTCCATCGAAGAGGGCTTGGCCGCTCTGACCGAACTCGAACCGTTGCCCGGGCGCATGTGTCCGCTGGAGGGCGTAGGCGGTGCGTTGTTGGTGGACGACAGCGCCAACGCCAGCCTAGAAACCGTGCTCACCGCGTTGGACTGGCTGGGTGCGGTCAAGGAACAAGGGCACGCCATCGCCGTCTTGGGCGACCTGGACGACCTGGGCGCTCATGCGCCGCTCGCGCCGGTGCAGATCGGCCAACGCGCCGCTGCCACGCTCGACATGCTCGTAACGGTTGGAGACTTCGCCGCCGAGATCGGGCGCATCGCTATCGAGGAAGGGATGCCCCGTGACCGCGTGGCAATCACCTTCAGCCCGGGCGATGCCGCGCACGCCATCCAAAACACGCTCGGCCCACACGACATTGTGCTGGTCAAAGGCGGCACAGCGGCGCGCTTGGAGCGCGTGGTGCAACATCTGCTCGCCGACACCCACGATCGCGTCCGTTTAGTGCGCCAAACCGGCCTCTATGAGGTTATCTCCGCCGAACGCCCCTTGCGCCCCTGTTGGGTGGTGGTGGACTTGCAAGCCATCGCCTATAACACCCGCCGCCTCAAAGACATCATCGGGGCGGACGTGGCACTGATGGCTGTCGTTAAGGGGGACGCCTACGGGCACGGAGCGGTCGCCGTCAGCACCACCGCGCTTAACAACGGCGCGGACTATTTGGCCGTT
>JALSSH010000039.1 GCA_026984385.1 Ardenticatenia bacterium
CGCCCACTCATTTTGTGTGTGGGGTAACGTTTGTGCCAGTAAGCGAAAATCTCGCGCAGCGTTTTTTTCAGCGCGTTTAGCCGTGTGGCGTCAATGACAATGGCTTGAGGGGCATCTGGGCGCAAGTCGGCGGTGGTGTCCACGTCAGGGAAGGCGACCGCCGAGTACACCGCGAAATCTAGGCGGCGAGTGCGCTCGTCGTTGTGCAACCAGTCCAACAAGGCGTAGCGGCTGCGGTCGGCTTGGGCGAAGGGGTCTTTGATCGTATACACCGTCCCGTTGCGGCTGAGGCTGCTCCACACGTTGCGCTCGACTTTGATCTGCCCGCCCTTCACCTCCAAAACGAGCACGCCGTGTTCGGGATGTGCAAGCACAAAATCCGCTTCCCCCACCGAGCCGTGTTCGCGGACGTTGTGCGTGATCCACTTGACGCTGTGGATAACGGTGTACTCATCTGGCAGTTGCTCGAAGTAGCTGAGCATGTCTTGTTCAGCAGGGCTTTGGGTGTCTTCTGCGCCAGAGCCTTGCAAGATGCGAGCCATCTTTTGCTCCTTGTCAGGGAATGTACCACCAAGCTTACGTGCTACGACCATTGTTCATTATATAACATGCAAGGCAGCGTTCCGCATTTCATTTTTCTTTTCAAAGAAGCGTGTATCGCACTCTCCAAGCATGGCGTCTCTTTTTTGTGTCCCAACTCCTGTCCCAATCCCCGCAAAAAGCGTTTGCGCCGCAGGCCAAAAGTCCTATATAATGAAGGTCATACTTTTGCGTCTACTGCATTAGAATGACCGCATTTTTTCAGCATTCACCTTAAGGGGAAACACCATGAAGAAAAAAGCATCACTGTTCGTCTTAGCTTTTGCGTTGTTGGCCGTGCTGGTGCCGATTGTGGGGCCGGCTGCTCAGGCCGCCGCTGAGAGCCTGACCGTGCTCTGCACGCCGCAGGAAGACTGGTGCGTCGCCATGACGCAGGCCTTCCAAGAAGAAACCGGCATCGAAACGTCCTACGTGCGCATGTCTTCCGGCGAGTCATTGGCGCGCATCCGCGCAACCGCTGACGATCCGGAATTTTCCGTTTGGTGGGGCGGCCCCGCAGACGCCTTCATCGCGGCGTATGAAGAAGGCTTGCTCGAACCGTATGAGCCGGAATTGGCTTCTGTGTTGCCGCCGAACGCGGTGGGTAAGGACCATTCCTGGCATGGCGTGTACATCGGCGCGCTGGGCTTTTGCTCCAACGTGGACTTCTTGAACGAGCTGGGCATTGACCCGCCCACCTCTTGGGAAGACCTGCTCAATCCGGCGCTGAAGGGCAATGTGGCGATGGCACACCCCGCCACCTCCGGCACAGCCTTCACGACCTTCTGGACGATTGTCACGCTGAAGGCCGACGAGATGGAAGCGGAAGAGGAAGGCGCGGGATACGACGAAGACGGCAACCCGACCGACGCCGCTATTGACGCCGCTTTTGACTACTTCGCTCAATTGCACCAAAACATCCTCCAATACACGCGCTCCGGTTCGGCCCCGGGCAAGATGGCAGGCAATGGCGAGATCGCGGTGGCGATCATCTTCTCGCATGACTGCGTCAAGCTGCAAGTGGAAGGCTTCGAGGGCGTGCTGACCACCACCTTCCCCGAAGAAGGCACGGGCTATGAGATCGGCGGCATGGCGCTGTTGAAGAACGCGCCAGAGCCGGAAGCGGCCAAGCAGTGGATCGAGTGGGCTTTGACCCCCGAGGCGCAAGCTATCGGCGCAACGGTCAACTCGCTACAAATCCCGACCAACCCCAACACGCCTGTTCCCGATCTGGCCGTGAACCTGGACGAGGTCAACTTGGTGAACTACAACTTCACGGCTGCCGGTATGCACCGCACCGAGATCGCCGAGCGTTTCGACGCAGAGATCGCCCCTGCGCCGACCGAGTAAGCCGCGCTTTAGCGTCAAGTGAGTACGGACGAGTCCCCCACCGCCTCTTGGTGGGGGGCTTTGCCATTACGCCGCGCGCACCGTTCGGCAGTTGGGTTGTGCAACGTAAGGGGGCGGACTTTTGAACAGGGTACTTAGTCGCCACATCAACGAATTTCGCCGTATTTTTCAAGACCCGGTGCTGTTTATCAGCCTGGTGCTGGTCGTCCTTTTTGTAGTTGTCGCGGTGCTGATGCCGATTTACGCGATGGTGGCCGAAAGCCGCTCACCGGACGGCCAACAACTTTTTGACCACTACCTCACTTCTCCCGTTTACCAGACGATCATCACCAACACGCTGAAAATGGGGCTGTTGGTGGCCGTTTTAGGGACGGCGTTGGGCTTCCTTTTGGCCTATATTCAGGTCAAAGTGGATGTGCCCTTCAAGCGCTTTATGCACATCACCTACCTGGTCCCGATCATCTCGCCGCCCTTCGCAGTCGCCACCTCGGTTTTGCTGCTCTTCGGGCGCAATGGGATGATCTCCAAAGGGATATTTAACGAGCGCTACGACATTTACGGCCTGGACGGGCTGGCGCTGGTGCTCACGCTTTCCTACTTCACCATCGCCTATATGAACCTCAAAGGCATGATGCAGGCGCTCGACCCCGCGCTGGAAGAAGCGGCGACCAATTTGGGCGCCAGCAAATGGCGCATCTTCCGCACGGTCACCGTGCCTATGCTCATCCCGGGCATCGGGGGGGCGTTGTTGTTGCTCTTCGTGGAGTCCATCGCCGACTTGGGTAACCCGCTGGTGATGGGCGGCAACTACGAAGTGCTCTCTACCCGCATCTACATTTCCATCGTTGGGCTATACAACACCACAGCGGCAGCGGTGCTTTCTGTGATTTTGCTCGTGCCGTCGTTGCTCGTCTTTGCTGTGCAGCGCTATTGGATCAGCCGCACGTCGGTTGTTTCGGTGACCGGCAAGCCGACCGGCACGCCGCAAAAGATACGCCACCCGCTGGCGCGTTGGTCGCTTTTCGGCGTGGGCATGTTTGTTTCGCTTTTCATCTTGCTGGTGTATAGCGTGATTTTTGTGGGCGCTTTCACCAAAGTGATCAACATCAACAACAGTTTTACGCTAGATCACTTTGATTTTGTGATCAACGGCTACGGCTCGGAGGCGATGAAGGACACCACGCAACTTTCGATCATCTCCACGCCGATAGCGGGCATTTTGGGCATGGTGATCGCGTTTTTGGTGGCGCGCAAGCAATTTTTTGGCCGCAGCGCGCTCGATTTTTCTACCATGCTCGGCATCGCCGTCCCCGGCACGATCATCGGCATCGGCTATTTGCTGGTTTTCAACTCCGCGACCACCGTTACCCTGCCCGTGTTGGGGGAGGTGACGCTGATCCCGAAATTGACCGGCGGGCGAGCGATGTTCGGCGGGGCGCTGGCGATTGTGTTGGTGTACATCGTGCGCAGCACACCGGCGGCTTTGCGCGCGGGGGTGGCGGCGCTTTCGCAAATCGATCCGGCGATTGAAGAAGCCTCGATCAGCTTGGGCGCGGACAACGTGCGCACCTTTTGGAGCATCACCTTACCGCTGGTGCGCCCGGCGTTTTTCTCCGGCTTGGTTTACGCCTTCGCCCGCTCCATGACCACGATCTCGGCCATTGTGTTCCTCACCACGCCGCGCACCAAGATTATGACGCACCAAATCCTCAACGAAGTAGAAAACGGACGCTACGGCAACGCCTTTGCCTATTGCGTGATCCTGATCTTGATCGTGTTGGCGGCTATCGGCGTACTTTCGGTCGTCGTGGGCACGTCCACCGGTGCAGAAAAAACCATAGAAGGAGGCGCATAAATGACCCCGGACCAAGCTGGAAGTGTCGTGTTGGAGCAAGTGTCCAAAATCTTCCCGCAGCGTGACGGGCAAGGTGAGGTGCACGCAGTGGACGGGGTCTCCTTGACCATCCACGCAGGCGAATTCCTGACGTTGCTCGGCCCCTCCGGGTGCGGCAAGACCACCACTTTGCGCCTCATCTCCGGCTTTGAGATGCCCACCAGCGGGCGGATTTTGCTGGACGGCAAGGACATTTCTCATCGCCCGCCCAACAAGCGCGATATGGCAATGGTCTTCCAAAGTTATGCGCTCTTCCCGCACATGACCGTTTTTAACAACGTGGCCTACGGCTTGCGCGTGCACAATGTGCGTGGGGCGGCACTGAAGCAGCGCGTGGAAAATGTGCTGGAGCTGATGGACTTGCAGGGGCTGGGCGACCGTCGCCCGCACGAGCTTTCCGGCGGGCAACAGCAGCGCGTGGCGCTGGCACGCTCGCTGGTGGTCGAGCCACGTGTGTTGCTTTTCGACGAGCCGCTTTCTAACCTGGACGCCAAGTTGCGCGTGCAAATGCGCAGCGAAATCCGCAAGCTCCAGCGGCGGCTGAACATCACCAGCGTTTACGTGACGCACGACCAGGTCGAGGCGATGGCGCTTTCTGACCGCATCGTGGTGATGAACGCGGGCAAGATCGAGCAGATCGGCAAGCCGGAGGAAATTTACCGCCGCCCGAGCACGCGCTTTGTCGCCGACTTTATCGGGCGCGCCAACTTCTTAGAAGCGACCATCGAGGCCGTCGAGGGCGACCACGCGGTGGTCACTTTGCTGGAGCAACAAGTGCGCGTGCCCCTCACCTTTCACGTGGCCGACGCGGACCGGCTAACGGCGGTTTTGCGTCCGGAGGCGCTGACTTTGCGGCTGGACGAGAGCTTGCCCCAGGCCACCGTCGATCAAGCGATGTATCTCGGCTCGTCCATCGAGTACGTCGTGCATCTGGACGGGCAAACGCTGATCGTGGTGGAAACCGATCCGCGCGCCGAGCGTTTGCAAGAAGGGCAACAAGTCGGCGTGACCTTCGTGCCGGAAACGGTACATTTGCTGCCGCCCGACGAGCGCTGAGAGGGCGGGGGCGTTGCCCCCGCGCCCCCAGCAGGGGGCAGACGCCCCCTGCACCCCCCGCGAGCCGCGCTAACGCGCGCCTCGCGGAGCGAACGTCCGCCGCTGCCCCAAGCGTTTGCGGTGATTGCGCGTTTGGGCGCGCCGCCGAGCCGCGCTCCGCGCGGCTGACGCGCGGCGGATGCCGCGCGTAGTGCGCCGAAGGCGCACGGGCGGCGCGCCCTCCCGACGGCGGACGTTCCCCAGCAGCGCACCTTCACCGTCCCCTGCCGCGCCCAGCGTGAGCGCCCCACACCAACGCACCCTTATAAT
>JALSSH010000040.1 GCA_026984385.1 Ardenticatenia bacterium
CCCTGGCGTCCGGTGATCGCGATTGACGAGGACACCGATCTTTTCATTATGCCCGGGCATCACTTCCGCGCGGTAGATATGATGATCACCAATTTTCACCTGCCGCGCTCTACGCTGTTGATGCTGGTGAGCGCTTTTGCCGGGCGTGAGGTAATACTGCGCGCGTATCAAGAGGCGATCCGCGAGCGGTATCGGTTTTACAGCTTCGGCGACGCGATGCTGATTGTGTAGAAGCTCAGGCCTTGGAAAACCAGGTGAGCAACCGCTTGACGATGCTACGTTTGTTGGCGAGCGTTTGTTGATATTCGGCGTGGAGCTGGTCGGAGAGGCGTTCCAGCTCCTCGACGCGCATCCGCGCGCCGTTGACAAGCACCCATCCTTCGCCCAGGTCTTGGACCTGGCTGGGGGTACGCTGATAAAGCGCTCGGTACACATGTATATAGCGAGCCAGCGCTTTAGCTACATGTGTTTGGGTGTCCACGCTGTGTTTTCCTTGCATTCCCACCACGGTTATCAATCCTTGCTTCCAGTATAACGGCAAATTGATTTCGGCAAACCTTCTCTTTGATAAATTTTGTCTGAACTTCGTTTCTAAACGGGTTGCCGATTGTGGGTTGCTCTTGACTGGGTGCGTCACAATTCGACAGGTGCACCAATAGCCAATAAACTTACGTCAGCCGCCCATCGGGCCTGACTACGTTACAATACACGCGGTACATGGTATAGCGCAACCGAGGAGAAAAAGTTTCCATATGAACGAGCAGACGTGGATTCCGGAAGAACATTACAACGAAGCGGCGGACTATGTGCGTAGTCGGTTGCCGCAAGCGCCCGCGATCGGGTTGGTGCTTGGCTCGGGGTTGGGCACGCTGGCCGAAGAGATCGCCAACCCCACGCGCGTCCCGTATCAAGAAATCCCCCACTGGCCGCGATCCACGGTGGAAGGACACGTAGGGCAGTTGGTGGCCGGTGAGTTGGAAGGGCAGCCCGTCTTGGCGATGCAGGGGCGCATCCACTTTTACGAAGGCTATAGCATGGCCCAAGTGACGTTGCCGATGCGCGTGATGCGCTTGTTGGGCGTGCACACGGTGGTTTTGACCAATGCAGCAGGCGGCATCAACCGAAATTTTCAGGCAGGCGACATCATGGTAATCGAAGATCACATCTTCCCGCCCGGCATGGCCGGTTTTACGCCATTGCGCGGCCCGAACATTGCCAGCTTTGGCCCGCGTTTCTCGATTCACGGGCGCACATATACGCCCGAATTGCGCCAGTTGGCGCACCGCGTGGCCGAAGCGCACGGGATCACATTGCGGGAAGGCGTCTATGTCTCGCTTTCCGGCCCGGCGTTTGAAACGCCCGCCGAAGTGCGCGCGTTGCGCGTGTGGGGTGGGGACGCAGTGGGCATGTCCACCGCGCCGGAGGCATTGGTGGCATACCACGCGGGGATGCGTGTGCTGGGCTTTTCCACCATCACCAACCTTTCCATTGACCGCACGGACTCGGTGGAAGAAGTGAGCCACGAGGAAGTTTTGCGCATCGGGCGCGAGGTCGTGCCGAAGTTGGCGACGATCATTCGCGGGGTATTGCGCCAGATGCCCCCTTACGATCCCTCACAAGTTGAGAACGCGCCGGAGCAGGCATGACAAGTTTCGTTTTTTTCATCGAGCGCATCGCGTTCGGGCTATATCTGCTAAGCGTGGCGGGGCTGCTGTGGATGGCGCATCGCTTGCGCCAGGCGCGGCACGACTTGGCGGTGGCGCAATTTCAGCTCGAACGCGAACACGCGCTCGCCCGCCAAGCCAGCGCCATCACTTGGGGCGGCTTGCTGATCGAGTTGATCGCGGCGGTGTGGGCCATCAGCAACGTGATGGCCCCTACGCTGCAAGATATGCGTTTGGGAACGGATGTGCGCCCGCAGCGTGTGTTGGAACGCTTTGTGACCAGCACGCCGATCGCCAATCCACCGATCGGCTTGGGGGTGGAAGCACAAGGCGAAGAGGGGCCGGTCATTTTTGCTACCCCTATCCCCACCGCCACGCCTGTCGGAACAATCATGCCGGACGTGCCGGAGATCGTGGGATGTCCGCAGGATAGCGCCTGGCTGCATATTCCGGCCAACGGGCAATTGCTTTTTGAAGCAACCACCGTCATCGGCACGGCCAATATTCCGAACTTTGCGTTTTACCGCTTCGAGATCAAACCGGCGCAGCCCGGGGCAGAGTTCGCGCCGATCGGCGGGGATTACACCGTGCCGGTGATCAACGGGCCGCTTGGGGAAATTCTGCCCTTCAACTTTCCCACCGGCGAATATCGCTTTCGGCTGAGCGTTTTTGACCAGACAACCACGCTACGCGCTTTGTGTGAGGTGACCGTCTTTTTCAGCGAGCCGCCCCCCACCGCTACCCCAATTGGCGCACCGACCGCCGCCCCGACGACAGCCTCCTGAGTGCACCTCAGGCCAGACCGGCGCGTTTGCGCTCCTGGCGATACTGCTCCGGCGTATCCAAGTCTCGGAGGATGCTGTCGTTGGGCACTGCGGCCTCGGCCACGCTTTCCGGATGGCGTCGCACCACGTCCCGAGGACGCCCTGCAGAATGCGCGAGCAGCTCCGGCCAGAAACGCCGCGCAAAAAGCACCGGCGTTCCGCGTTGCCCGTGATAGGTCGGTACGACGATTGCCCCGCGCCCCTCGGCGTAGGTGGTGAGGATGCTCCACAAGGCGCGCGCATCGAGCATCGGTTGATCGCCCATCACGATCAGCGCTGCGGCGACCGTTTTTGGCAGGGCGCGCAAACCCACTTGCACCGAAGAGAGCATCTCCCCTTGCGCATAGCGAGGATTGCGCACCAAACGCACCGGCCAGTCCGCCAAAATGCGTTCAACAGCTTGCGCTTGGTGGCCGGTCACCACCACGATCTCGTCCAAGCGCGCCATGATCAGGCGGGTGATCACCGTCTCGATCACGGTGTAATCGTCCCAGGGCAACAACACTTTGGGGCGCCCCATGCGTTGAGAGCGTCCCGCCGCCAAGACCACCGCCCCGACGCGGCGCTGTACTTCGTAAACCGGTTCGGTGGGGCTTTGCACCGCGCCGATAGCGACCGCCTCTACACGCGGAGAGCGTAACACCAGCCGCGCAACACGCCGCGCTTGCTCGCGCGCGTAGGGGTAGTTTCCCACCTTGTTGAGCAATGTGACCACGCGCGCATTCGGCGGCACGCCGCGCAAGCCCAGCTCTGGGTCGCGCAAGGTGACGGCCATCCAAGGCGGCAACACCGCGCCGCCCTTCGGAAAGCCGTAGCGCTCGCGGATGCGCTCCGCGTTGTAAATGTGTGCCTCGTCCAACGGCTGACCCAGCGCATCCATGCCGGCGACGGGTACGACCAACGTCGCGTCCGTCGGGATGACCGGCTCGTGATCGTAAGGGGCTTTGAGCGGCAAACGACGCGCGCCGTCTGCTTCCACCAACAACACGTCGGAATTGACCTCGTCCAGCAGCGCAGAGATCGTCTCCGTCGGCAAACCGATCACTTTACGGTGGGCGGGGTCGGCGTGGCTATAGAGCAAAACGCAACCATGCTTGTTAAGCCAAGCGCGCACATCTGCCGCGCGGACCTGATCGGTTAGGCGTGCGGAAAAAGGTGCGCGCTGGAGTTCGTGAGCGGCTAGGCGCGTGGTGGTGGTGAGCAACACGCGCCAACCTTCGCGCAGCAATTCGTCCGCCAGACGGAAAAAGGCCGACGTCTTGCCACCCGCGCCGATGAAGGCCACCACATCGCCACGCTGAACGCGCAGCGCCTCACGTAAGCGCATAGCTCCCCTATTTTCCCCTAACGGACGTATGCGTGGGGGGCGTGCGCTGCGCACCCCACCCGCGCGTGCGCTCCCAACGCGCCCGTTTAGCCCCCGCGCAAGCGCTCGGCGATCTGCGGAGCGCTCAAGATCGCTTCTAGCACCCCACCGCCGACCGCCAACGCCTTTTCGGACACGGTAAAGCAATGGTCGCGCACCCCGCGCGGGTCCACATCCCCAATCTTCATGCCGCTGAAAACCGGCACGCTCGGATGGATCAACCCGCGCAGCACGCCGTCAAAAGGCGCGCGAATCGGCGACCGACCGACACGTCCCACGATCTGCTCCGCCTTCAGCGTGTCGCCGATCTCGGCAAGCGGCTCGACGTACCCTTCCGCAGGCGCGCGCAACACGCGGTCGGAAACGTGTCCCTTCACCGCCCCGGGCTTGCCGGTGTCCGCTTGTGCCGAACCGTGTCGGATCACGCGCCCGAGGTAGTGTCCGCGATTGGTCTCGATCACGGCGTGACAGTCTTCGCCCGCCACAAAGCCCGGCCCCAGTCCGATCACGAGAGGGGCGTCCTCGCGCGTCGTGCCCAAGTTGCGCTTCGCCATGCGCGCGTCCACCACCACCGGTGGACGCAGCGCGGCCAAACTCGCTCCTTCTGCGTCTATCAGCACGGGCACTTCGCCCGCCTCCCAACACGCGCGCGCCTCTTGCACACTTTCCACACGGCGCGCGCGCATATCCTCCACCGCGATCTCGCCTGCGAAGACGGCTTCGGCAAACGCCACCGCCCGCCGAATCGCCAGCGGACGCGCCAGCTCGGTGACCAGCACCGGAAAGCCGCACTTGACCAGCCGATACACCACGCCGGAGGCCAGGTCACCGCCCCCGCGCACGATCACAGGCACGTTGCTAAACAACACCGATCCCCTGTTCCCGCAAACGTTGCACCACGCGCTCCGCCGTCAGCGGCACACGGTCAAACCAAATCCCGACCGCGTCCCGCACAGCAGCGTCAACGGCGGCAGCCAACGGAATAAACGGCATCTCGGCCATGCCGCGCGCGCCCCAAGGCCCACGCGGGTCGGCGAATTCCAAGATCACCGACTTGACCTCGTGGGGAATATCCCACACGGTGGGGATCAAATACGTGGATAGGTTCGGGTTCAAGATGCGCCCGCCCTCGGTGATCAAGCGCTCCGTGATCGCGTAGCCGACCGCCTGCACCACCGCGCCCTCGATCTGTCCCTCTACGTTCTGCGGATGGATCGCCTTGCCCACGTCGTGCGCAGAAACCACTCGCACCACCTCCACTTGCCCGGTCTCGATATCCACTTCCACTTCCACAAACTGCGCCATATAGCCAT
>JALSSH010000041.1 GCA_026984385.1 Ardenticatenia bacterium
GCCCACGATCACCGTTACGCGCCCCTCCTCGTCAAGGTAGCCGAGGCCCGCTTCCGGCTGCAAATAGGCGTGTTCCTGGTGTTCGGTGCGATACTCGCCCTCGACAACCACGTCCGCCTGCGCCCAACCCGCCTCGATATCCCCGTGACGGATACGGTAGTGCACCAGCACGTTGTTTTCCGCGTGCGGGTGGAGCTGCGGCGCGCCTTCGGCCATCGCGTCCAGCGGATTGTCTACAATCGGCAAGTCTTCGTATTCGATCGCGATCAGCTTGGCCGCTTCTGCGGCGGCGGTTTCGCTATCCGCCACCACCAGCGCCACCTGGTCGCTGATGCAGCGCACGATCTCCGCGCCCTCTTTGCCGCTGCCCGGGCCGCAAAGCACCGGCTGGTCCGGCATAATTAAGCCGTATTCGTTGACGGGTACGTCTTTGGCCGTGAAAACCGCCACCACGCCCGGGTAGGCTTCGGCTTTGGAGGTATCTATCGAGACGATGCGCGCATGGACACGGTCCGAAAAGCGGATTTTCATCCACAGTTGGCCCGCCAGGTCAATATCTCCCGGGTACTGCGCTTTGCCCGTCACTTTGTCCACCGCGTGAATGCGGCGGATACTCTTCCCTATCACCAAATGTTTTTCGTCGCTCACCTGCTCATCACTCCTCAGGCGCTAACTTTCTACACGACACGCTCACCACGCCAGGCCTCTATCCGATCACTTCCGTTTTTTCGCGCGTTTTTTGGCCTCGCGCAGGTCTTTTTTAAGCTGTTTAGCCACTGCTTTTTTGTCGGCGGGGGAGGGTCCCATCATCTTCAGCGTTTCCTTTTCCGGAGCCGAGCCAACCGCCATCGCCACGACGGTCATCGCAAACGCCAGCAACACCACCCACAAGATGATCGCCATCAGATACTCGTAGTTCGGCAGAAACTCTTGGGACTCGTCTACTGGGGTTGTCGGATCGTCGGCCTGATAAACGCGCCCGTGCCATTCTTCATTGACCGACGCCAAGCCGTCTAACGCGATGGGGGCCAAGAAATACGCCACCACTCCCAGCAAAACGGCCAACATCAACCCCATCAGGGGCAACAGCGCCTTACTCCGTCGCTTTTTTTTCGGTCGCCCTGCACTCATACGCTGCCCTCCTCACACGCGGGGTTAGTCTTCGGACGTTTCCGCTTCGGCGCGTTCCGCTGCCCGCTCAAATGCTTCTACGATCTTGTAATAGCCGGTGCAGCGGCATAAATTGCCGGTAATCCCCTGCTCGATCTGCTCGTGGGTGGGGTGTGGGTGCTCTTCCAACAGCTTGACACCGCTCATCACGAACCCGGGCGTGCAATAGCCGCACTGCACGCCGCCCGTTTCGACGAGCGCTTCTTGTAACGGGTGCAGCTCGCCGTCTTGGGCGATGCCTTCTACCGTGACGATCTCCGCGCCGTGTGCGCGCGGGGCCGGCACCAAGCAGGACATCACCGCCACACCGTCCAAATACACCGTGCACGCGCCGCACTCGCCTTCCGCGCACCCTTCTTTTGTGCCCATCAAGCCCAAGTCCTCGCGCAAAAAGCGCAACAACGTTTTGTTGGCCGCGCCGGTGAGGGTGTAGCTTTTGCCGTTGACGGTGGTCACGATGGTGTCGCTGGCGTCGTCTTCGTGATGCACCGCGCTGGGCAAGCGTGAGGGTTCGGGCGGGGTGACGCTGCCCCAGAGCATGGCGGGGTCGTGCGGCCAGTCGGCGCGCTCTGTGCCGTCACGCAACGCGCGCAGCGCCCGCGCGGTCAGCACGCGGCACATCTCGGTACGATACGCCGCCGTCGCACGCACATCGTCAATCGGCGTGGGCGCGGCAGCGGCCAGACGCGCCGCCTCGCGGATCACCTCATCGGAAAGCGTTTTGCCCTGCAAATACTGCTCGGCTACTGGTGCTCGGATGATCGTGGGGGCGACGCTGCCCATCGTGATCGTCGCGTTGGTGACTTTCTCTCCCTCGAAACCCAGGATCACGGCCACGTTGACCACCGAGATCGCCTGGGCTTTGCGCAGCCCCAATTTAAGGAAGATGCCGCGCTCGCTGGGTTTGAGCATTGGGAAGGTAATCGCTGTCAGCATCTCGTCCGGCTCGATCACGGTTTTGCGCACGCCGCGATAAAAGTCTGCCAGCCGCACGGTACGCTCGCCGCGCGTGGAAGCCAAAGTCACGCTGGCGCCCAGCGCCCACAAAGGCGGGATGGTGTCGTTTGCCGGGCTGGCGGTGAGCACATTGCCCGCCACCGTGCCACGATTGCGAATCTGCGGCGCGCCAACCGACCAACACGCTTGGGCCAACGGGAACGCCCGTTCCACGATTGCAGGGTCTTTGACGACCTGATTGTGCGTCACCAGCGGCCCCAAGCGGATCGTGTCACCGTGTACGGTGATGCGGTCCAGATCGGGGACGCGGGTAATGTCAATCAGCGTATCTACGCCCGGGCGCTGCCCGCGCTCGATCTCCAAGATGAGGTCGGTTGCGCCCGCCACAATGCGCGCCCGCTCGCGGTATTGGGCGAGCAGGTCTAGCGCTTCCTGAACGGTTGTCACAGAAAAGTAGTTATGCCACATCGCCTTCTCAATCTTCTTGTTGCCAAAACGCCTGTTCCGTTACTGCATAGAATGTACCACAAACCGATGGCCGCTCGCCGTTGCAAAACGGCCTAAAATCGCGCGCCAAGCGGCGCACCCCTTAACCTAGCTCTACCACCATATAGGGGTTGATGTTGAGCACGGTCGTTTTGCCGAGCACCGTTCGGCGCGGCTTACGCCTGTCCCATGTATCCACGTGGCCGTGCAGCAGATATTGCGGGCGCGCCCAATGGATGAGGTAGCGAAAGGCGCGAAACCCCCGATGCGCGTAGTCGTCCGGCAAGTCGTGGACGCCGAAGGGCGGCGCGTGCGTCACGAAGACATGCACGCCATAGCCGTAGCGCGCGCGGTTGGCGATCAAGCGCGGCATCATGCGCAACACGAACGCGAACATCTCCGCGTCGCTGTATTGCACCGGCCCGCGATTGTAGCGCGGCGAGCCTTCCAGCCCCGCGAACCAGTAGCCTTTGTAGCGCACAAACCGCCCGTGCAGATTGTCTCCCCCTGGCCTGGGCGGTAAGTGGTAGGTGATGTCGTGGTTGCCGCGCACATAAAAAAGCGGGCAAGAAAGCACCGTGCTGACAAAGTCCAGATATTCAACGTGCATATCGCCGCAACTGATCAGCAGCTCCACGTCCGCGTAGGTGCGTTGGAGAAACTCGGCGTTTTGCAACTGCGGCAATTCCACGTCGCTGATCGCCAAAATCTTCACCGCGCCTCTGTCACCCCTCCTCATCAGCACGCGCCAGGGTCAATTTGGGGTTGGGGCGCGGGGCTTGCGGGCCGTGCCGCATCACGTGGATCACCTCCGCCAAGATGCTCACCGCGATCTCCTTAGGCGTTTCCGCGCCGATATCCAGCCCGATCGGGGTATGCACGCGCGCCAAGTCCTCTTCGCTCAAGCCGTCTTCGCGCAACTTTTTGGCGGTCAGCGCCCAGCGGCGACGGCTGCCGATCAGCCCCACATAGGGCACGTCGGAGGCCAGCAACGCGGGGATAAGGTGACGGTCTACCGCCAAGCCGCGCGTCACGGCCACAACGTAGGTGCGCGGCGTCAAGTCTAGCGCGGCGGCCAGCTCTTCGGCGGGCGCCTCGACGTAAGCGTCCGCCTCGGGGATATTTTCGGCGGTGGCGTAGCCCGTGCGGTCGTCGGCCACCACCACACGCAGTCCCAACCACTTCGCCAGCTCCGCGACCGCTTTACCCACATGCCCCACACCGACCACGATCACGGTGGGCGGGGGTAAAAGCGGCTCGATGAAAATTTGCACTGTGCCGCCGCAAACCCCCGGCCCTTCTTCGGCGCTGTGCGCGTTGAGCTTATAGGTGAGCAGGCGCGTTTGGCCGTCGCGCTGGGCGGCTTGCGCTTCGCGGATCACTTGGGCTTCCACCGCGCCGCCGCCCACTGTCCCGACAATCTCGCCGTTGGGCCAAACCAACATTTTGCTTCCCGCGCGGCGTGGCACTGAGCCTTCCGCCGCAACAATAGTTGCCAGCGCCGCCGCGCGCCCTTCGCTGCGCGCTTGCAAGGCTGCTTGCAAAACGGCCAGCTCTTCGTCCATCGGTTACGTTTGCTCCTGGGCGCGCTTTTCACGCAGTGCCCGCCAAACTTTTTCCGGCAACAGCGGCGCATCCGGGATGCGCACGCCGACCGCGTCGTAAACCGCGTTCGCCAACGCAGGGGCCACGCCGTCTAGCGGGATTTCCGCAACGGCCTTCGCGCCGAAGGGGCCGCTTTCCTCATACGTTTCGATGAAGATCACGCCCATCTCCGGCATCTCGTCCGCGCGGTAGATTTTGTAGCCGCTAAAGTCGGTGTTCAGCAGCCGCCCGTGTTCGTCAAAGGCCATCTCTTCGGCGTGCCCATAGCCCAACGCCTGGGCCATGCCGCCCTCGATCTGGCCGCTGGCCGTCACCGGATTGATGATCACGCCGCTGTCCACCGCCATAATCATCTCATCCACCGTCACTTGGCCGGTTTCGGTGTCCACCGTCACGGTGACAAACTGCGCGGCGAACGGCGGCGGCGATTCCGGACTGACGTAGCTTGCCGTCGCCATAATCTGCAGTTGATTTTCGTGGTGAAGGCTGTTAAGCGCGATCTCGCGGTGGGTGATGCTGCGCCCGTCCGGCGCAA
Source organism: Ardenticatenia bacterium (assembly GCA_026984385.1). Lineage (GTDB taxonomy): Bacteria > Chloroflexota > Anaerolineae > Aggregatilineales > Aggregatilineaceae > JALSSH01. The sequence continues at coordinate 4,754 of JALSSH010000041.1, forward strand.
AAGCGGCGTGGTCGCGTAGGGTAATCTCGTCTGGGGAGACTTGCGCGTGGTCGCCTTCCTGCTTGTTGAACATGCGCGCGGCCACTTCGCGCATTTGTGCGGCGACCTTTTCCGCCGCCAACACCACCGCGCGCCCCGAAATATACGTCGTGCTGGAGGCATACGCGCCTTTGTCAAACGGCGTGAAGTCGGTATCCGACGAGTAGGTGATGATGTCCTCCGGCGTGCAGCCGAGCACCTCGGCGGCCATTTGCGCCAACACCGTATCCGACCCCGTGCCGAGGTCGGTGGCGCCCACCAGCAGATTAAACGAGCCGTCGTCGTTGATCTTGAGGCTCGCCGCGCCCATGTCCAGGCGGGGGATGGCCGTGCCCTGCATCACCATTGCCACGCC
>JALSSH010000042.1 GCA_026984385.1 Ardenticatenia bacterium
CGCGCAACGCCCCCCTACCCCGCGCCCTCCAGCGGGCCAAGCCCGAAGTAGCGCGCGCGCATCTCGTCAACGGTCAGCACACCGCGCGCCAAGCGCATCTCCTCGAACTGCTGCGAACGGTCGCGCGGGCGGACATCCTCAAAGCGCCCAACCAGCTCCGCGCCGTAAAAGGGCAACACTTCCGCCGTGATCTTTTCCGCCAGGCGCACCAGCTTGGGCCAAAGCGTGCGCTCGACAAACACGCGCTCGCCGACCAGCGCGTTCGCTTCGGTGGCGTTTTCGCTGAACATGCCCACCGGCAAGCCGAAAATTTGGAAGATTTCCTCGCGGTTGAAGCGCCGCGCGTTCAGGAAGTCCATATCCTGCTGGCTCAACCCGATATGCTGCCATTCCACGTTGGCCCCGCGCACAAAAGCCGTCTTACGCTCCGGGCCGCCGTAAGCGGCGCGCCACTCGCGTTTGATGCGCTCGAAGTCTGCGTCGCTGACCCGCTCGTGGATGGTCAGGATGCCGGCAGGCACAGCGCGCCCCTCCCCGAAGTAGCGCCGATTCCAGTCCGCCATCGCGCGGTCGCTTTCTACCGCCAACCGCGCCGCCTCCAACGCGCTCAGCCCGTAGTAGTCGCTGGCCGGATGCCAGCGGCGGAAGTGCACCACCTCTGCCGCCTCCAACGGCACGTCGCGCCCGTCCACGCTGTAGACGTAGCCGCGCACGCCCCGTTTGGCGTCCGGCACCACACGCACACGGTCCGGACGCAGCGGCCAAATTTCACGCGGCACGCCGCCCGGCTCGCCCGCCAAAAACCAATAGGCGTTGCCGTGTATTTCCAAGTTGCCGACCGTGTGCTCGATCAGCTCGAAGCGGCTCAGCAACGGATTGGGCCGCCGCAACAAGCGCTCAAAGGGGTGATCCGTGACTGCGATCTCGTGCTCCCCTTCGCGACGAAACACGTGAAAGGGCACAAGCGCCGCCGCCTCCGCAATGCGGTTGACCGCCACATAGACCCAGGGACTGCCCATATACACGCCAGCATAAGCCAAGCCCTGTCCCCCGTCCGGCGCGGGCAGCGGGGCTAACGACGGCGTGGCGGGCGCGGTTTCCACGCGCTGGATCACGCTCGCCGGTCGCCACTTGATATAGCCCATCCGCCGCAAGGCCCGCTCCACAAGCGTCGGTCGCTTTTCTTCGCGCATCGTCTCGCTCCTTAGACAAACTCCACATCCACCCGACTTTGCAGCGCGCCGTGCCAGGCCAAGGCCACCGCGATCACGGTGTCGTCGTGGCCGCCGGCGGGCGCGCCGTAGCGAAATTGACCGCTGGGCAATTGCTCCAAGGTGTAGGCTTCCAACTCGGCCAGCAACACCTCGTCGCGCAACAAGGCCAGCTCCCCGCGCTCGATGGCGAGCGCCAGGGCTTCGATCAGCGGGGCTTTGCTGGCGGCGGTGGTGTGGAAGGGGTACATCGGCAGCCCTTCCGCTTGCAGTGCCTCGATGTTCGGCCCGCCAACGCTGTTGGCCTCCGCCCAGATCGCGGTGGGTTGCCAGCGCGCCGCCAAAGCCGCCAAACGCCCACGTTGCACCGCCCAACCCACGCCGGTAAAGCGCTCCAGCGCCACCAAACGCCGCGCACCCACCGCCAACACCGCGATCACGGTGTAGTCGTGCGAACGCCCCCAGTCTACGCCGAAGACGTAGCGCTCCTCGGGTTGGGGCGCTTGGCCCGGGTCTACCCGCGCCGCGCGATCCACGCCGCGAAAGACCGCGCCCGACCCGCTCAGAAACTCGGCCAGGTACTCCTGGCGAAAGGTGCGCTCCGGCAACTGCTCGCGCGCGGCGGCGATCTCCTCGGGCGCGATGAGCGGGTTGGCGGCGGTGGGAAAGCGCCAGCTTTTCCATTGCGTCCGCGCCGGGTTTTGTCCCAGCATATACAGCGCCCAAAACCAGTTCCGTCCGCGCGGTGTGCTGAGGAAAAGCGCCTCGCCGCGCCGATCCGAAAGCGCGGGACGGATGGCCTCGTGCCACACCTCCGGCGAAAGATAGGCCGCCTCGTCCAACACGGCCAAATCTATGCCCGCTCCGCGCAGCGCGTCCGGCTCATGCCCGCTTTGCACGCGGATCACGCCCCCGCCCCAAAGCTCCAAGCGGCGCATCGAGGCGCTGCGCTCGCGGATCGCGCCGTCGAGCGCGTCTTGCAACGCCCGCCACACGTCATCGGCCATGCGAAACGTGGGGCTGACCCACCAACACGTCGCGCCGGTGAGCGCGCGCTCAATCAACAGAATCTTGCCCGTCTCCGTCTTCCCGAAGCGGCGTCCGCACGCCACCACCTTGAAGCGGGCCGGATGCCGTAGGATTTCGCGTTGCCCAGGGTGCGGTTGAAATAGGCTGACCTTCTGGATTGACATACTCCACCCGTATCACTTGTTCGGCTGCTTCCTCTCCGACCACCACGCTACGCCGCACCAAGCCGACACGGTCCAGCACCTGCTGGGCGGCTTGGAGCGCCAAGCGGTCGTCGTCGCCGGTGAGCGCTTGCTGGAGACGGTCTATGGCCTCGTCGGTGAGCGCGTTGAGCGCGTCCAGAGCGCGGCGCGCCTGCCCGTGCGTGCGCAAACAGTCCACCAGCGCGCGAAAGTCCTCGTCGGCCTGCCAACGCACGAGCGTTTCGGGGCGCGCACGCACCGCGCGGGCGACCTCGGCGGGTGACTGCCCCGCCGCCAGCAGCCGCGCCGCGCGACAAATGCGTAGCTCCCGTGCGTGAGAAATGCGCATCGCTCCTCCGTGATGATAAGCGGGGACGTTGCCCCCGCACCCCCAGCAGGGGCGGGATCGCCCCTGCACCCCCCGCAAGCCGCGCTACGCGCGCCTTGCGGAGCAAGCGCCCGCCGGCAGCTCAACGTCTGCAGCGAGTGGGCCGCTGGGCGCGCCGCCCGTGCGCCATACGGCGCACTACGCGCGGCAGAGCCGCGCGTCAGCCGCGCAGAGCGCGGCTAGGCGGCGCGCCCCCGACGGCGGGCGCTCACCGGCAGCGGGCGCTCACCGTCCGTCCACGTTCACCCAGCGCCCCCGCCCCACACGCCCCCAAAACGAATTTTCCGTTTTGCGCTATCATTCTGAATAGCAAAGATCACCATTCAGGGTGGCAAAGGAGGCCGTGATGTCCCAACCCCCACCGCAATTGATCCTCTTCCGTCACGGCGCGTGCATGTGGGCCAAGTCCGACCGCTTCGCCGGCTGGGCGGACGTGGACCTGAACCCGACCGGCATCGCCGAAGCCCACCGCGCCGCCCACTGGCTGCGTCGGGCGGGCATCGGTTACGACGTGGCCTATACCTCCGTGCTCAAGCGCGCCATTCGCTCGCTGTGGATCATCTTGGACGAGATGAACTTGCTTTGGGTGCCGGTCGTGCGCGACTGGCGGCTCAACGAACGGCATTATGGCGTGCTAGAAGGGGTGAAACGCCAAGACGCGCTGGAACGCTACGGTCAAGACGCCATCGTCACCTGGCAACATACGTGCGACGCCGCCCCCCCACCCCTGGCTGCGGACGACCCCCGCCATCCGCGCCACGATCCACGCTACGCGCGCCTGCCCGCCGAAACGCTCCCCGCCACCGAAACGCTGCGCCAAACCCAAACCCGTGTACTGGCGCTCTGGCACGCGCAAATCGTCCCACGCATCCAAGCGGGCGAGCGCGTGTTGATCGTCGCGCACGCCAACAGTTTGCGCGTGCTGGTCAAGCACCTGGACGGCATTCCGGACGAGGCCGTCGGCAACTTGCGCCTGCCGAGCGGCATTCCGCGCCTGTACACGTTCGACGCGCACATGCACATCACCGAACGCCGCTACCTCGGCAAGGCGGTGGACGCGCCCAATCCCTCGGCGCGTCGCGCACACGCCCGCCCATCTCGCTAGTTCATCCCCGACCAGACCCGACGAACTCACCTTCGCGGTTGTTGGCGGCCCTGCCTCCCACCATCCCCATTTTCAGGCCCGCGTCCGTCCGGTCTGGCCGGATACGCCTTCAGTTTAGCACAAATGTTCTTGTTCCATACCGCGTCGGGTGCTCAATCAAGACGCTCAATTGCCTCACTAACGCAAACGGGCGACTGCCCGAAAGCAGCCGCCCGCGTTTTGTGCGTTAGCCCGGGAGTTAGTAGCAATTGGGATCATTCGGGCAAGCGTCGCAAGCGTCACCGTGCCCGTCGCCGTCTAGGTCTTCTTGGCCGGAATTGAAGTCCCAAGGACAATTGTCCACGTTGTCCATCCAACCGTCCGTATCCGAATCGTCGCAGGCGTCGCCGTAGCCGTCCTGGTCCATATCCCCCTGCAGCGGGTTAGCGACCAAAGGACAATTGTCCACATCGTCCATCACGCCGTCGCCGTCGCTATCCGAGCAGGCGTCGCCGACGCCGTCCATGTCCTCATCTGATTGGTCGGGGTTGTAGACGTTCGGGCAATTGTCCCCGTCGTCCGGCACGCCGTCGCCGTCAATGTCGTTGTCGCAAACGTCCCCCACACCGTCCAAGTCACCGTCCGTTTGGTCGGGGTTGTAGACGTTCGGGCAATTGTCCACATCGTCCGGCACGCCGTCGCCGTCCGCGTCCGCTCCGCCGCCCGAACCCGGAGGCGGCGTGCCTTCGCCGTTCCAACCGCCCGCTCCGTCATCGTCGCAAGCGTCACCGATCCCGTCGCCGTCGCCGTCAAGCTGCTTGGGGTTATAAACGCTCGGGCAATTGTCCCACAGATCGGCAAAGCCATCCCCGTCCGTGTCGGCTGGTTGGCAAGCGTCGCCGATCCCGTCGCCGTCCGTGTCGGCCTGGTCGGGGTTGGGCGTCCAGGGGCAATTGTCCACGTCGTCCGGCACGCCGTCGCCGTCTGCGTCAGCGGAAGAAGCCTCGTCGCAAGCGTCACCGATCCCGTCCCCGTCCGCGTCGGCTTGGTCGGGGTTGGGCGTCTCGGGGCAATTGTCCCCGTCGTCCGGCACGCCGTCGCCGTCGTAGTCCGCAGATGGGAGCACATCGCAAGCATCCCCAACGCCGTTGCCGTCCGCGTCGGCTTGGTCGGGGTTGGGCGTCTCGGGGCAATTGTCCCCGTCGTCG
>JALSSH010000043.1 GCA_026984385.1 Ardenticatenia bacterium
CCACCCGCGAAGACCTGCAAAATTTGATCTGGCAGTTGCGCGCGGAAATGCACCTGACCAGCGTCATTGTCACGCACGCCATTGAAGAGGCGGCCATCTTGGGGCGTAAAATCTTGGTGCTGGGCAAGCCGCCCAACCGCACGCCGATCGTGGTGGAAAATCCGCACGCGGGCACATCGGGTTACCGCAGCAGCGAGGAGTTTTTGCGCCAATGTACCCATTTGCGCGTGCTTTTGGGGCTGAAAGCATGAGCTACGCCGAACTTTCCCCGTATTTGCGACACATCGCCGCACGGCTCGCCAATCTGACGTTGGCGCTGGTGCTTTTCGTGTTGGGCTGGGCAGCGCTGGCTGCCGCGCTCCACCGCGAGATCATGCCCTATCCCTGGGACGTATGGCCGGTTTTTGTGGACGAGATGTTGCACGGCACGCTTTGGCATCACACGCAAGTAAGCGCGCTGCGCGTGCTGAAGGCGATCGGGGCCGCGACGTTGGTCGCCACGCCGATGGGAATGGGCTTGGGCCAAACGCGCGTGCTCAACCGTCTTTTTTCCCCGCTGATCGGGCTGGTGCACCCGATCCCGAAGGTGGTTTTTCTGCCGGTGATCTTGGTGGTGCTCGGGATCGGGGAAACTTCTAAAGTGTTCCTGATCGCGCTGATCTTGTTTTTCCAAATTCTGGTGGTGGTGCGAGACGAGGCGGCGAGCTTACGTCCGGAGCTGATCCTTTCGGTGCGCTCGCTTGGGGCAGGGCGGCGGGCGCTTTTCCGCTACGTGTATTTGCCCGCCTCGCTGCCCGCCGTGCTGACCGCGCTACGGGTTTCGGTGGGGACGGCGGTGGCCGTGCTTTTCATCGCGGAACAGTACGCCACGCGCGAGGGGCTGGGCTACTACATTATGCAAGTGGGCTGGCAGCGGTTGCGTTTTCCGCAAATGTACGCGGGCATTTTGGCGATGTCGCTGTTGGGGTTGACACTGTACGGCGTGGTGGACGCGCTGGAGCGGCTCACCACGCGCTGGCGACGTGCCGGCGGGGTGACCTAGCCAGCATGAGCCGTCTTTTCCTCTCACGCCCGAAACGCCTCATAATTTGGGGGCGTGAGCCGCGCAGCGTGTGCTAGGATGAAAGGGGAAAGTTCATCGCAGCCAGGCTATAACCTTAGCCCGCAAGGAGGAAACGCTATGTATCGACGTATCACAGCACCGTTACGGCGAAGGCGCGGTGTTTATCTTGTGTTGATTGTGCTGGGCTTGTTCGGAATGCTCAGCGCGCTGATGGGTTGGATGGCGAGCACGGCCACACCCGCCGCCGCCCAAGACAAGTATCTTTACTGGGAACGCTTCGACGTGACCATTGACCAGATGGACACGGCCACCAATCGTTTTCGCGTGACAGAAGATTATCGGTTGGCGGTCGAGCGCGGCCCATTTCGTTACGGCTTTGCGGAAATCCCAACCGGAAGGCTGGACGCTATCGAGAACCTGGTTGTTTACCAGGACAATCAGCCTTTGGTGCCCGGGTGCTCCGATCTGATCGGCACGTATTGCGTCACCCAGGAAGAGAACACCCTGGCGGTGCGCTACTATTTTCGCAAGCCGCTTGTTGACAACAGCACAGCCCATGTCGCCATCGTTTACACGGTGCGCGGCGCGCTGCGTTCCTACGAGGAGGGCGACGAACTTTTTTGGGTGGCTTTGCCGCCGGACTTGAGCTTCCCTGTACATTGGTCGCGCGTGACGGTGCAATTGCCAGACGGCGTCGAGCCGCTGGCCGCCACCAGCTATCCGGATACTTGGTCCCAGCAGATCAACGGCAACGTGATCACGTGGGACTCACCCGAGTGGCCCAGCAAAGCGGGACAAGCTGAGGTGCGCGTCAAATATCCGCACAATCCGCTGATGCCCGCCGGAAGTTGGCAAGCCGCTTATGACCGCGAGCAGGCCTACATTGAGAAATGGCAACCGTTGGTTTCGCTCTTGATACTGGCCTGTTCCGTGCTGACGTTGATCGGCGGGGTCTTGTTTTTGGTGGTCACTTACCAGCGACACGGGCGCGACCCCGAACCGCTTTCCGTGCCGGAATACATCAGCAGCCCGCCCAACGACGAAGCCCCGGGAATTGTGGGGGCGCTGGTGGACGAGCGGGTGGATATGCAGGACATCATGGCGACGCTGGTGGATTTGGCGCGGCGTGGCTATGTCGTCTTTGAGCAGACCGAGCGCAAGACACTGGGCGGTTTACTTGGCGGGGCGGATTTTGTTTTCCATCGCACAGAAAAAGCGCAAAATGTGCTCCCCAAACGCACACGGATCGCCGGATTGCGCAAACAACAGGCCCAATTGTTACGCTCGCTGTTGCGCGCCTCGCCCGTTGCCGCGCCGTCGGAGTTGATGGAGGCGCTGGACGAGGCCGTCGCGCCGCAACCCGCCGCCAGCAAAGTGACCGACGAAGCCGCCGAAACGCCGTCGGCACAAGAAGCAGAGGATCGGCTGCGGCACTTTGAGCTGTTGCTGCTCGAAGGGCTTTTCGGTGGACGGAAAAAAGTGGCCCTCAAGGATTTGCGCAACAAGTTCTACCGCCACATTCCCGCTATCCGTAAGGCGATGTATCAAGAAATGGTCGCCAGGGAATATTTTCGCGTCTCACCGGAAACAACCCGCACGCGCTGGTTAGGGCTGAGCTTTGTCGGGGTTGTGGTGGGGGTTATGGGGACGGTCTTCTTTGCGTCCATGCCACAGCTCCGCACGGTCTCGCCGTTGTTGCCGTTGCTGCCCGCTTCATTGGGTGTGGTGAGCCTGGTGGGCTTGTTCTTTGGTTGGTTCATGCCCGCCAAGACGATGAAAGGCTCGCAGCAAGCGGCTATGTGGCTCGCCTTCAAGCGCTACCTGGAAAACCTGAAGCGTTACGACACCGAAACCGCCCGCGAGCGCTTTGAAGACTATCTCCCGTATGCCATTGCCTTCGGCGTAGACAAGGAATTTATCAAGCGCCTGGCCCCTATGTTGGATCGGATGCCCGGTTGGTACTATCCTACCTATATGGGTGGGCCTTGGCGTGGCGGCTATCGCCCGGGCTATGGCTACGGCGGCCCGGGCCATATGGGCGGCGGATTGGGCAACCTGGGCGGCGGCATGGCTTCCGGCGGTGGTTTTTCGATGAGCGGCGGGCTGGAAGGCATGAGCGGCTCGCTGACCGACGGCCTGAACGCGATGAGCCAGGGCCTAACCGATCTGCTCAACAGCGCTTCCCGTGTGATGACCAGCAGCCCCAGCAGCTCCGGCAGCGGAGGGGGGGGCTTCAGCGGAGGTGGCTCGGGCGGTGGTTCTGGCGGAGGCAGTCGTGGGTTTGGCTAGAGCGAGAGGAGAAGCACATTGAACACAAGTCGTTTGCTGGGGATTGTGTTGCTGGTGGTGGGGATCGCGGTCGGCGGGATCGTGGCGGCGTGGCTTTTCACCAATACCGAACTCAGCCAACCGGCGCGTATTTTGGGGATGGGGCTGGCGTTGTTGGTGCTTGTAGCGCCGTTGGTGAGCGCAGGGCTATATTTGCTGCTCACTGGCAGCTCGGAAGCCAAACACGCTCAGGAGGCCGCCCAACAGCGCAAAGTGCTCGATATTGTGAAAACACAAGGGCAAGTCCACGTGGACGAGTTGGCGTTGGAGATGCAGTTGCCGCGCGACAAGGTCAAGGACTTGATCTATTCGCTGGTGGGGCTGGGTGTTTTCAGCGGCTATGTCAATTGGGACAAAGGCGTGCTTTACTCCGAGGACGCCTCCAAGTTGCGCGAGCTGAAGCAATGCCCGAACTGCGGCGGCGAGATCACCTTGCAGGGCAAAGGCGTTGCCACCTGCCGTTTTTGCGGGACGGAGTTCTTCCTTTCCTAAGAGCGCAGCGCGCGGGGGACGTGCCACGCACGCCCCCCGCGCCAAAGACCGCTGTACCAGCAGCCGAACACGCGGCAGCTATCAAGCGCCGCGCCCCGAGACTTCGCGGGCACGTTTGCAGAACCAGCACGCCGCCCCGCGCACCAGACTGAGATAGGCAACCAGCACGACGGCGATCTTCCACCAGGCCTCCCCTTGCATAGCCCACGCCAGTGCCGCCACCACGATCACCGAAACGACGAGATACCACACCAAGTAGATTTTGGAAAGCACATGCCGCGTATCCACGTTCGCACCTCCCGTTTGTGCAAACCTTCACTTTTAGCATAGCACAAAAAAAGACCGAGCGCAGTGGCTCGGTCTGATGAAGCGATAGGGAAGGGGGGGAAACGCTACTCGACGCCGTAGCCGGTGGAAATCTCACCGCTCAGCAAGCCCAAGCGCACTTCTTCCAGCTCCGCTTGCACGTCTTCCGAGACGTACTCTTCCAAGTCGTGGAAGGGCGCGAGCGCCGCGTCGCCGAAGAAGTTGCCGCCTTCGAGTTCTTCGTCCACGTAGGCCATGATGATGTCCGCCACGCCTTTGTCCAACAGCTTCATCGCGCTGGAAACCAGGCAGGGATGCGCTTCCGGCACGGTGTACCACTGGTCGGTGTCCACGCCGATGCAGAAGGGCGGCGGGCCGTCTTCGCCGACCGCGTTCGCCACTTCGATCAAGCCGCCGTTACCGGTCTTGCCGCCGGCGGCAAAGACCACGTCCGCGTTCTGGTCGAGCGCCTGGCGTGCGGTGGCCGCGCCCCACTCCGGGTCGACGAAAGCCTGGTCAATGGCGCCCGGGTGATAGGTGGAGATGATGTTGATGTCCGGGTTGACATAGCGCGCGCCTGCCTCGTAGCCTTCCTTGAAGGCCACCACCGGCGGCACTTGGTCCGTGCCGAGCACGGCGGCGATGGTGCCGGTTTGGGTCAGACGACCGGCCAGCACGCCCGCCAAGAAGCCGGATTGATCTTCGTGGAAGATCAGGCCGACCACGTTGTCAATGGGTTCGGGCTGGAACTGGTCCACGCCGATAAAGAGCACATCTGGATATTGCGCGGCAGCTTCGGCGGTGGCCGTGCCCAGCGCGAAGCCAACCGTCACGATGATGTCGTAGTCGTTTTCGGCGAACTCCGCGATGTTGTCGGCGTAGTCAGTCGCGCTTTGGGTCTCG
>JALSSH010000044.1 GCA_026984385.1 Ardenticatenia bacterium
GGTGGCAAGTGGTGCAGAAGATGCAAAAAACGAGCAAAGACACGCTCTGCTCGGGAGGGGGGGAGATATGTGGCAGGCCCGAGCCGACCTATAAGCCGCGTTCTGTACCCGCCGAGGGGCGAGCGGTGATCATCTATCTAGGGCGTCGGTTGCCCGACACCTCCAGCGGCCTACCCGAGACTGATAGCGGAGCGGGCCACTCCATCGTCTCTGTTTGGCCTTGCTCCCGGTGGGGTTTGCCTGGCCGCCTGTGTCACCACAGGCGCCGGTGCGCTCTTACCGCGCCGTTTCACCCTCACTCCGCCGTCACAAAGACGGGGGGCAATTTCCCTCTCTGTTGCACTATGCCGTCGGGTCACCCCGCCTGGCCGTTAGCCAGCACCGTGCCCTGTGGAGCGCGGACTTTCCTCATCTCCTCACGTGGGGAGACGCGATCACCCGGTCTGCTCAGGCCTGCGTTGCCATTATACTATACGGGCGTTAACGTGGCGTTAGACCCGCCGTGCAACCACTACATCTAAGGCGCAAGCAACGCCGCTTCTGCCGCTGCGAGCACCGCGTCATCTTCCAAAATCAGCGTATCCCACGTTACCGGCACGCGCACGTCCGGCGCCACCCCTACGCCTTCTAACAGCGTTGCGCCAGTTTGTGGGTCAACGGGGCGACCGGTCGGCATCTGCAAATCCAATCCCCCCGGCAGCTTATACTGTCCATCGGAAACCTCGCCGGTAAAGCCGCCCGTTGGCGTGTGTCCCACACCTATCGCGCGCTCGCGGCGGGTCATGGCGTAAACGAAGAGGTCGCCCGCGCTGCCTGTCATCGCGTCCACCAACACCGCGACCGGCCCGTCGTAGTAGGGTTGCTGAGGCAAAATCTCAATGTGCCCGCGATAGACAAATGCCCCCGTGCCGTCCGCATAATAAAAATCGGCCAAACGCAGATTGTCCGGGAAGAAATGGCCGGCCATCGCCATCCCCAACTCCACCAGCCCGCCGGAATTGCCGCGCAGGTCTAAAATGATCCCTTGTGCGCCAGCGTCGATCAGCTCTTGGAGCGTGGCGGCGAATTCACGCTCGGCCTGGCTCACATGGCTGGCAAAACTGGTAACGCGAATATATCCCAGGCCGGAAGGAAGCAATGCTCCTTGGACGGGGTCGCCCAAGACCAAGTCGGCCCCCGCCATGCGCAGTAACGCGGCCATATCCATCTCGCGCGTCAACGTGACTTCCTGCGCGGTCTGCGACCAAGGATCGCGCCACGTCAGTGTCACCGATGAGCCGAGCGGGCCTTGCAACATCAGCGCGGCTTGCATAAAGCGCTTCCCCTGCGGTGTGGAGGCGCTGGTGAGTAACATAGGGGTTTCGTCTAGGGCCTGGAGCGCGTCTTGCCCGTCCACTTGCAACAAAATCGCTCCCGCGCGTATTCCCGCGTTCCATGCCGGCAAACCTTGCTTGACTTCGGTCACCACCACTTGCCCATCGTCTGTAATCCCCAACTCGGTAATGCCCACGCCGCCCATCAGAAACTGTTGCACCACCGGCAGCGAAACATAGCCGATGTGCGAGTCGGGGATCAAACTGCCGAAGTGCGCAATCGCCAGATGAAAGTCCAACGCGCCCGTAGCCGCTTTGACCAAGGGGGTCACTTCACGGTAGATCGCGTCCCAATCTACATCTTTTTCAGCAGTAAAGGGATAGGTCAATCGCGCGCGTGCAAAAAGACGCTCCCAGGCCTCTGTGTAGCTCAAGTGGGTGTAATCGTTGAGCTGACCAACGTTTTCCACCAACGGCAACTCGACGGTCGGCTCGCGGATAAGCGTAAACGTGTCGCCGTCCAGCGCTACCACGCTCCAACCGGCTGGCAGTGTCATTTGCGGATCGTCTTGGGTAAAGAGTACGCCGTCCGCGCCAAAGCCCGAGGGGAACGCCGCGTTCGCTTTCTCCGCCCACGCCAAGACATAGCCACCGCTGACCTCAAAGCTAAGCGGGGCCAGTTCTGCCGAGGTATTCATCGGCGTTTCGCCGTTGTTCAGATACGCATCGCCCAAAAACTCGATGAACAACGCGGGCACAAAAAGCTGCACGGGGGGTGTTTGAGGGTTACGGTCTAGGTCCAACCATTCCCCTTGCGGCGTTTGTGGCAACTGGAGCGTGTAGCGGCCCTGGGAAATATCCCCTTCCACCACGCCGAGCGTTTGGGCTTGGGGCGGCGGCTGAAAGTCAAAGTCTTGGCGTGCCATGCCGGAAAAATCGTATAGCACAACGCTAACTTCTGCGCCGATGAGGGGATAGATCGGGTTGGTGGTGGTATACGAACCGCTAATTGTGCGAACGCTCGGGCTTTGCGCGTTGAGCGGGTGCACGCCGCCCAACAAAAGCGCCAACGCCAGCCACCCTATCACACTATGCCGAATGCGGTTGATCATTTTATCTGCCTTGTGATGTGCAAAAATCAAGAGCGCTGAGTGTCGCTCTCGGCTGGCGACGGTTTGAAGAAAGAACGCCACAACTATCCCACAAGAGCCGCAAATCCTCAAGGCCACAGTCGCTCAAAGCTCATGTGACAACGAGCGCTCCTATATTTTGTTCCCCTGATAAATTGCCGGCAAACCCGCGTTATAGTTCCATTGCCGGCGCGTCCGAACTTCGTTATAGCTTTGTCATGGGCAAAGCGAGTGTGTTATGCTGGGCAAAATACGCCAGGAAAAATTTGTGAAGATTGTGTGCTGGCCTTGATTTTCATTTGACTTTACCTTTAGCTTATGCGATAGTGTGTGGGGAATTTGTAGAAGTCATCATTGTATACGGGCAATTAGGGCACAAAAACCATGAAACGCGCAATCACACGCGCATTGATCGCACTGGGTTTGGCCGTACTCACCGCGTGGCCGGGGGTCGCCCAAAGTATGGAGCGCGTTCCTGCGGGCGAGGGCATTCCGGCGCGGACACACGGGCCAGCGCGCGTTTTTATTTTGCACAGCTTCAGCGAAGATGATCTTTGGGTGCGGCAAGTGGACGCGGGCATCATGGAGGCGCTGGCCGAAGGCGGTTATAGCCTGGAGGACGGCACGTTGGAGCTGGGCGAATATTGGATGAACGCCAAATACTACACCAGCCGCGACTACATGGTGAATATCGCGGCGGCGGCGACGCGCGCCATCGAAGACTTTGAGCCGAACATTGTGATCGTAGCCGACGATCAAGCTGTGCGGTGGGTGGTCGCCAAGTGGTACGGTGATCCCAATCTTCCTTTTGTTTTCACCGGCCTGAGCACCCCGCCCGAAGAAATTCGAGGGCTTTCTGACCGCACCAATGTTACCGGTGTGATGCAAACGCCATTCTTCGCGCGCACACTGGATTGGGTTCACTATGTGTTGCCCCAAGCCCAGCGCATTGTTTTTCTCAGCGATGCGTCACACAAGCAAGAACAACTCGAAGCAGATATCAGAGACGCTCTGGCCGAACATCGCCAACACCATGCGCACAACGATTCACCGCTGGAAACGCAAGCCTTGACGGTCGAAACATTCGCCGACTGGCAAGCCCAAGTGTTGGCCGCCAACAAAAACGCCGATGCCCTGGTTGCTGTTTCCTACCTTACGTTGGTGGATGAGGCGGGGGGCAAAGTGCGTAGCGCTGAGGTTATCCACTGGACGGTGGAAAACTCAGAGATTCCGGTGATCGGGATGGCCGAGTTCGCCGTTATCGAAGGGTCATTGGGGGGGATGGTGGTGGCCGGCGACGAGCAAGGGCGCTTGGCCGGGCAACTGGCCGTCCGCGTGCTGGAAGGGGATGCCCCCGCCGATATAGATGTTGTCGTGCCGCGTCGCGGTAAGTTGGTGCTCAACACAGAGGCCATCCAGCGCTGGCACGTGGACGTGCCGATCTCGTTGCTCCAGATTTCTACGCTGTACGGGCCGGATGGTCAGATAGTGAACAAATAGGTAGGCTGTTCTATGCCACAACAAAAATCACCCCGACAAAGGCTTAACGTACAAGTCCAATTTTTTATCGTGGTTATCTTTGTGCTGTTGGTGGTGACAATCGCGCTTCAGATCACCCATATTGTCCAGGAACGGCGTGCCCTTGTCCGCGCAGAACGCGAACGCAGCCAGGCGCTCATCGCCAGTGTGGAAAACATGATCGAGGCGGTCAGCCCGCTGATCGCGCGTCTGGACGACATCACCGAACTGGACGCTCAGCTTGCGGCTCTTGTACGGGGCAACCAGGACGTGGATTTTATCACCGTCACATGGCCGGACGGCACGGTGCTCTTTCATTCCGAGCCGCAATACAAGGACTTGACGTTTGCTTCGTTGGCAAACCCCGAATTGGACGAAACCCATCGCGTCAAAGTGCGCGGTTTCGGCACGGTTTATATCACCAGCGCCGAGTTTCCGAACCCCACATCAGAGGGGGAGCCAGCTTATTTGATTAGCGTGGGCGCAGACGCCGGCGTGTTGGATGCCGAGCTTGTGAAGTCCATTCAGGCTTCGTTGCTCGTTGGGGCAACGGTCGCGATCATCGCGGCGTTCTTAGTGCTGGGCTATCTTCGTGTCAACGTGACCGTGCCGGTACGCGGTTTGGTGAATGGCGCGCGCATGTTCCGCGCCGGACGGTTGGACTATCGCATCACCCCGCGCGGCCCGCGTGAGTTCCGCGAGCTGAGCGACGCGCTAAACGGCATGGCTGCGGAGTTGGAGCAAGCGCAACAACGCCTGGAAGAGCAAGTGCGCGGGTTGCGTGTGGCTTCGAATGTCTCGCAGCGCATCACCACCTTGTTGGACTTGGACGTGCTGATGGGGCAAGTGGTGGAGCTGACCAAGGAGACCTTCGATCTATATCACGCGCATATTTACCTGCTGGACGAAGCCGAAGAAAAATTACAATTGACCGCAGGGGCCGGCGAGCCGGGGCGCATTATGAAGGAACAGGGGCACTATATCCCGCTCCAATTGGAACAAAGCCTTGTGGCCCAGTCCGCTCGTCAAAAAACGCCCCTGGTCGTGAACGACACGCGCGAAGACCCGCGCTTCTTGGCAAACCCGTTGTTGCCCGAAACACTTTCGGAGGCGGCTTTGC
>JALSSH010000045.1 GCA_026984385.1 Ardenticatenia bacterium
ACTCAGCTATCGCGCTCAAGCCCGTTACCACGAGACGCTGCGCCGTCAGGCCGCGCTCAGCGACCAGCAACGCCAAGCCGAGCTGCAAGCCGCGCTGGGCGATATCGAGGCTGCGTTGCGCGTGCGCGAAACAGCGCTCGATGAGTACACGCACGGGTTGATCTTAGAAACGCTGGAAAAACCCCAACCCGCCTACGAGGCTTATTTGTGGGTGGACATTTGGCGCGAGAACTATCCGTATCCCTTCGCCGATGAGGACTTCCAAACGCGCTTTGAGGCGGTGGCAGCAGTGGCTCACGCGCACGAGGGCGAAACTCCACAAGGGGCAACGCCCCCACCGAATGCGGCTTCCCCCACCCCACAACCAACCGTTACGCCGACCGCCACACCCACCAACGTCCCTCTCTCCGACTATATCCCGTAGCGCAAAGGCCACACACAGGGAGAAGCGATATGCTCTCAACGGTTTATGCGGGCGCGGTGGTGGGGTTAGATGGCGAGATCGTGCAGGTGGAAGTGGACTTCAACCCGCACGGAATGCCCGCCTTCACGGTGGTGGGGTTGCCGGACGCCGCCGTGCAAGAAAGCCGCGAGCGCGTCCGCGCTGCCATCCGCAACAGCGGGCTGAACTTCCCTTCGCGCCGTTACACCGTGAACCTGGCGCCCGCCAATTTGCGCAAGGAAGGGCCGGCCTATGACTTGCCGATAGCGATAGGCGTGCTTGCCGCCACCGACCAAACGCCGCTGCCCGCGCTGAATGGCGCGCTCTTTGTGGGGGAGCTATCACTGGACGGCTCGGTGCGCCATATCAGCGGCATCTTGCCGATCACCCATCGCGCGTGGCAAGAGGGCTTTGAGCGCATTTACGTTCCGGAGGACGACGCGCCTCAAGCTGCGCTTGTGCCGGAGATTGAAGTGATCCCTGTGCGCACGCTCGGGCAATTGGTGGAACACCTTTACGAGCTGAACCCCATCCCCGCCTATCGTCGCGACGGTATGGACGTTACCGTGCCCGCCGACCTGGACGGACTCACCGATTTCGCGGACGTAAAAGGCCAAGAGCACGTCAAACGCGCGCTGGAAGTTGCCGCAGCGGGCGGTCATAATGTGCTGATGATCGGCCCGCCCGGGGTCGGCAAGACGCTTTTGGCGCGAGCGCTGCCCGGCATCCTGCCCACGATGTCTCTGGAAGAAGCGCTGGAAGTAACGCGCATTTACTCGGTAGCCGACCTGCTCGACCCCGCCGCGCCGCTCAAGCGCGTGCGCCCATTCCGCGCCCCCCACCACACCATCAGCCAAGCGGGCTTGGTGGGCGGTGGATCGTGGCCGCGCCCGGGTGAGGTCAGCTTGGCGCATCGCGGCGTGCTCTTTTTGGACGAATTGCCGGAGTTCGGCCAACACACGTTGGAAGTTTTGCGCCAGCCGCTAGAAGACAAGCGCGTCACCATCAGCCGCGCGCGCGTGGCCTTGACTTTCCCCGCCAATTTCATGCTGATCGCGGCAATGAACCCGTGCCCGTGCGGTTTTTACGGCGATCCGACGCATGAGTGCACATGCTCGTTGGGCGCGGTGCGGCGCTATCAGCAGCGCATCTCCGGCCCGCTGCTGGACCGCATCGATATTCACGTAGACGTGCCGCGCGTGGACTACGACAAGCTCACCGACGACCGACGCGGCGAACCTTCCGCCGCGATCCGCGAGCGGGTGGAAGCCGCGCGCGCACGTCAACGCGCCCGTTTCCGCGAAGCCCCCCACTTACACGCCAACGCGGATATGGGCCCGGGCGACATCAAAAACTATTGCCGGCTCGAAGGGGCAGCGCGCCAATTGCTGGAAACGACGTTGCGGCAAATGCAGCTTAGCGCGCGCGCCTATCACCGTATCCTCAAATTGGGGCGCACCATCGCGGACTTGGCGGGCAGCGAGCTGATCGAGGTGGTGCACATCGCCGAAGCGATCCAATATCGCCCGCGCAAAGTTTTGCACTGACGCCGTGCACGCTCCAGGAAACGGGGCTTTGCCCCGCACCCCACGCTCTTTTTTCCAAAAAGGGCAACAAAAACTTCGCCTTGACGGGTACGCAGTGCTCGGTCGCGGCCTGGCCGCCGCACTGCTTACCTATCTGCTGCTGGTCGGCGGGACGTTCAACGGCTTGCTGTTGACGGAATGGCAGCGGCTCTCGCTCGTCGGGCTGACAGCGGGAGCGTTGCTCGGGCTGGGATGGGCGTGGCGAAACGGCGGCCCAGCCTCCACCGCGCTTGACGGCGCACTGCTGGCATGGGCGGCGGCTTATGCGCTTAGCGCCGTCGCCCACCCCGACGGACGCACCATGATCGGCGTGTGGTGGGCGGGGCTGTACGGCGGGCTGTGGCTGTTGGTGAGCGACCTCCGCGCGCGGGGAATGCCCGCTTGGTGGCTGACGGACGCGGCGCTGATGGCTATGTTCCCCGTGTTGCTGCTCGCGCTGTGGCAGGGCGCGGCTTGGTTTCCACGCTGGGCGAAGGCGGACTTGCGCGTGGCGTTCGAGCCACCGCGTCCTTCCGCCACGTTGGGCAACCCCAATTTGCTCGGCGCGGCCATTGCGCTCCTGTGCCCTTACGCGCTGAGCCGCCTGCGAGGCGCACGCGGCGGTGAACGCGGCTTATGGACGCTGTGGTGTGTGCTGGCGACGCTGGCGCTGCTGCGCACGCTTTCGCGCGGGGCATGGCTGGGCACATCTGCCGCGCTGCTGACGCTTTTCACGTTGAGCAACGGAGCGCAAAAAGCACGTTTCCGGCGCTGGCTGTGGCCGCTTTTGGGCGCGTTGACGCTAGGGAGCGTGATCGCCGCGCTGGTGATTTTCCGCTCTCCCGGGCGTGCGCCCGCGCTGCGCTGGCACTTTGCCGAGGCCGCCTGGCGCGCCTTCCGCGCCGCGCCGCTAACCGGTCAAGGGCCGTTTTCCTTCGGGCGGAGCTTGGCCGCCGCGCAATCCATCCCTCCCGCGCAACCCCACGCGCACGCGCACAACCTGGCGCTCAACGTGGCGGCGGAACTCGGACTGCTCGGTTTGGGCGCGTTGGCGCTGACGGCAGCGCTTATCGTGCGGCACGGCTGGCGGGCGCTACAGACGGAACGCGATCCGAGGGCGCGCACTCATCGGGCTGCAAGCGCCGCCGCGCTGGCCGCCATCGCGACGCATAGCCTGGTGGATATGCCGCTGATCTTGCCCGCCGTGATGCTGCTGACGCTGATCGCGCTGTTGGGTTGGCTGCCCAGACCCACGCGCGAGAACGCGCCGTTGCGCACGGCGGCAGTGGCGTTGTTATGGGCGGCGGTGCTGGGCGGCGGCTGGTGGTGGACGGGCGTCTACGGGCGCTATGTGCAGGGGCAACGCCAGTTGGCGCAAGGGAACTACCACGCCGCGACGGAAACGTTGGAGCAGGTAGCACGCGCTGCGCCCACGCTACCCATCCGTCAAGCCGCGTATGGCTACGCTTGTGGCCTGGCCGCCGTGCACGGCGAGCGCGCCTGCCTAGCCGAAGGCATCCGCGCCTATCGCCGCGCACTGCGTCAAGAGCCACAACAAGCGCTCTGGTGGGCCAACTTAGCCGCGCTCTACGAGCTGGCGGGCCAGGACGCGGAAGCGCTCGCCGCGATGCAGCGCGCCGCTCAAGCTGCCCCCGACGCGCCCGATCTGTGGTTGAACCTGGGGCGTCTTTACGAAGCGCAGGGACAGCCCACGCAGGCCAAGGCCGCTTACGGCCACGCGCTGGAACTCGGCCCCGCCTGGGGGCTAACGCGCTTTTGGGAGGCTTCCCCGTTGCGAAAAGCAGTGCGCGCCGCCCACACAGACGCCCCACACGGCTACGCGCGCGTCGAGGTGCTCTGGCGCGGAGGAGACCCGCTCGGCGCGCTGGCCGAGCTGGAAACCATTCGCACCTACGATCCGACCGAACCCAAACCGTACATCTACCGCGCTCGGATCGCTATCCGAGGCGGCGATCTCGCCGAGGCACAACGCAATCTGGCGGCGGCGGCGCTGCTGACGCGCACCGAGTACGCCCAAGCGTGGCTGCGCGTGGCCGAAGCCGAACTTGCCGCCGCCGCAAGCGATCCGCAGCGCTGCGCCACGCTGTGGCAAGAAGCACGCGCATTGCTCTGGAGCACAAAAACGGGCTGGCCCACCCCTTATGGGCAGGACGTGGCACGCCTGCAATTTCTGCATGATCGCGTGGCGGGCGTGTTGCTGCCCACGTTGACGGTTTACGGCCCCGACCCGCAACTCACCGAGTTACTGCTCAGCGCCACCTTCTGCGAGTAGAGCCTCGGCAAGCTGCAAGTCCTCGGGCGTGTTGACGTTGAAAAACGAGAGGCCGCGCGGGTCTAGCGGGACGTGTTCGGCTGGGTCGAGATAGCGCGCGCGCACCGCCTCGTAGAAGCCGATCACGCGCAATTGTCCCGCTTCCAGCCGCTCACGGATGGGGGCCAAACACGCCCGCGAGTAAAGCGCGTGCAGCCCCTGAGGGTGGCCGCCCACGCGCGGGACGATCACGTCCCAGGGGCCGCCGTCTTCGCCCCGCAAGCCCAGCATATACGCTAACAGGCGCGGATTGACG
>JALSSH010000046.1 GCA_026984385.1 Ardenticatenia bacterium
CCCACCCTTGAGCGATCACACGCACACGGGCGCCTGCCTGCACGGCGTAGCAAGCGGCGCTCAAGCCGGCCAACCCCGCCCCGATCACGATCACGTCGTCGGATAGGCGCTTATTCATCGGCGGCCTCCTGCGCGTTGAGCAGTGTATCCAGCCCCAACGTGCGACGATAGATCATCTCGTCGAGGTAAAATTGGCGCAGTTGCTGTCCCCAGAGCAAGGGGCGCACGCCTCGGAAGCGCTCTTCGACGAAGTCGGCGAGGGCGCGGACGGGCGGCGCGTCGTTGTGCGGCTTGACCTCCTGCAACACGCCCGCCGCACGATAGGCGCAAAAGCCGCCTTGACACGGCCCCATGCCCAAGCGCAAGTCCCGCCGCAGGTCATCCAGCGCGACCGGCTGTTCGCCGTATTCGCGGATGGTTTGCTCAAGTTGTGGGCGCGTAACCATCTCGCACTCACAGATCAGTGCGCCCGAGCTTTCGCCTGCCTCCAGCTTGCGCCAGCGGTCGGAAAGGCGGTGCAAGCGCGGCGGCTCACTGGGGAGCGGTTCGTCGGCGGTCGTGCAAGCGGTTTCCACGCCGAGCTGCGCACAGACCGCGTCAACGGCTTTTTCGGCCATCAGGCGGCAGGTGGTCAGCTTGCCCCCCACCACCGTCACCAGCCCGCGCACGCCGTCCCGTGTCGCGTGGTCCAGGACGGAAAACGTGCGT
Organism: Ardenticatenia bacterium; assembly: GCA_026984385.1. Lineage (GTDB taxonomy): Bacteria > Chloroflexota > Anaerolineae > Aggregatilineales > Aggregatilineaceae > JALSSH01. Next base: position 709 of record JALSSH010000046.1, read on the forward strand.
CGCACCGCGCGCCCGTCCTCGTCGTGATGCTCGGCGTTCGGCGGCTCGTAGAGCGGGCGCACGCCGGCCCAGGTGCGTAAGGCGCGCGCTTGGGCTATCGCAGGGGCAACGGCGGCGGCCTCCGTGATGATCTTTTCCACCTCCCACGCCTCGACGCGGCGGTCGTCGGGGCGTTCGGTGTGGACAGAGGTTGTGCCGAGGATGCAAACCGTGCCCACCGGCACCAAAATATCCCCGTCGTCGGGCGGACGCAGCCGATTAACCACCGTGTTGACCCAGCGTGTGGTCATGGCGATCATCGCGCCGCGATCAAAAAGCACGCGCACGTCCAGATCGGCCAATCGCGCGATCTCACCGGCCCAGGGACCTGCAGCGTTCAGCACGCACGCGGCGCGGACGGTGCGCCGCTCTCCTGTGCGCACGTCTTCCAGCTCCGCGCCGACGACTGCGTCGCCTTCGCGCAAGAGCGCCGCCACACGGTGATAGATCAGCGCACGCGCGCCGTATTCACGCGCGGCGCGCACAAAGCCGTGTGTCAGCTCGAAGCCGTCCACTGCCGCGTCCGGCACGCGGTAAGCGGCCACCAGCTCGGGGCTGAGCGCGGGTTCTTCGGCGCACGCTTGGGCGGGCGTGAGTTCTTCGGTGGGGATGCCGCTCGCCGCGCAGCCGACCAGCCAGTCATGCACAAAATCGGGGGGGTCTTGCGGTGCGCTGACAAAAAGGCCGCCCGTGTCCTCAACGGCAAAGGGCGCAATGCGGCGCAGCACGCGATTTTCTACGATGCACTCATGGGCGGTTTCCGGATCGCGCACGGCGTAGCGTCCGCCGGAGTGTAGCAAGCCGTGATAGCGCCCGGAGGTGCCGGTTGCCAGGTCGCCCATTTCCACCAACAGCGCCCGCAGCCCCCGCCGCGCCAGGTCGTAGAGCGCCGCCGTGCCGGTCGCGCCGCCACCGATCACCAGCACATCTACCGTGTCGGTTGCCACGTTTGCCTGACTCCTCGTTCGGTGTGGATTCGTGTGGGGAAGCATAACACGGGCGGGGCGGTTGTGCCCAGTATCACCTGTCACTGTGCGAGTGGGACAAATGACGCACGAGGAAAGCACGGAAAGCGACGCGCCCGCCGATCTGGGGGCAAAAGGCGGGCGCGTTGAGGGCGTGCGTTTGGTCTGGAGCTTACAGGATTTTGCTCAAGAAAAGTTTGGTGCGCTCGTGCGAAGGGTTCTCAAAGAGAATTTCCGGCGGCGCTTCTTCCACAATCTGCCCCGCGTCCATAAAGACTGCGCGGTCTGCTGCGGCTTTGGCAAAGCCCATCTCGTGGGAAACGACCACCATCGTCATCCCTTCACGGGCCAGCTCCAACATCACGTCCAGCACTTCTTTGATCATCTCCGGGTCAAGCGCGGAAGTCGGCTCGTCAAAAAGCATGATCTTGGGGTCCATAGCCAATGCGCGCGCAATGGCGACGCGCTGTTGTTGCCCACCGGAAAGCTGCCCGGGGTACACGTCGGCTTTTTCTGGAATGCCGACTTTTGCCAGCAAATAGCGCGCTTTTTCCTCGGCTTCGGCTTTGGAACGTTTGCGCACCACACGCTGGGCTAAGATGATGTTGTCCAGTGCGGTGCGGTCGGGGAAGAGGTTGAATTGCTGGAAGACCATGCCCACCTCGGCGCGCACTTTGTTGATGTTCCGCGCACCTTTGAGCGGGATACCGTCCACGATGATCTCGCCGCTGTCTACGGCTTCCAAACGGTTGATACAGCGCAGCAAGGTAGATTTGCCCGAACCGCTCGGGCCTACGATCAGCACCACTTCGCCGGGCATCACGTCCATGCTGACCCCGCGCAGCGCGTGTACCGTGCCGTGTAGCGTGTGGAATTGCTTGTGCACGTTGCGCACTTGGATAATCGGCTCTTTTTTCTCACTCATGGCTCACCTCCGCCCTAGCCTGGCAACCGCGAGCGGCGCTCGATGATGCGCACCAGCATCGAAAGGAACAACGTCATCAGCAAATAGAGCACGGCAACCGAGTTGTACCCCTCAAAAGCGCGGAAAGTGCGCGAAATATAAAGCCGCCCCAGTTGCAACAAATCCGGCAGCGCCAACACCGAGATCAGCGCGGAGTCCTTCAACATGGCGATAAAGTCGTTGCCCAACGGCGGGAGCACAGTGCGGATCGCTTGCGGCAAGACCACATAGCGCATGGCTTGCGGATAGCTCATGCCCAAGCTGCGCGCGGCTTCCATCTGCCCGCGACTGATGCTTTGGATGCCTGCGCGGAAAATTTCTGCCACAAACGCGCCATAACCGAAGGCGAGGCCGAGCACCGCTTCTTGCTCGTCGTTGAGATTGACCCGTATCGGGTCGGGGAACGTGCCCAAGTCGCCGATGTAGGCGATGCCGAGGCTGTTCCAAAGCTTCAGTGGCGCGTTGAGCACGGCGAGGATCGCGTTCATCACTACAACGAGCACGTCCGGCATGTTGATCGGGTGGTCGCGCAGATAGGGACTGACCACAAAGCCCGCGTAAAGCAAAATAACCAGCAACGGAATACCGCGCACCACTTCCACATAGAGCGTAGAGGCTGAAGTGAAGAAGGTTTGCATCAGCTTGGAGCGGAAGGTCATCGGGTTGGTCTGCACGCGCATAATACCCACAATCAGCCCAATGATCAGCGCCAACCCATAAGCCTGAAACGTGACGCGCAACGTCAGGAAGATGCCAGCGTTGCAGCCGCGCAAGTTGTTGAGCGCGCAAGTGCCCGGCTCCATCTTGCGCCGTTCCAGAATATCAGCTTGGGCCACTTCGGCGTATTCCGGCTCGGTGGTAACCACCGTGATCGTGTCCTTATCCTCGGCGGCGACCCTGCCGGTGATCTCGTCGTCCACCAACTTAACCGTGATCCGACAGCCGGATTGGCAAACTTGGGTTGCCAGCTCGGCCAAATTGGCGTCCGGATGGCTTTCTACCCAGGCATCGACTTGGGGGTGCTGCGGCCCGGGCGCGATATAGAGCATCCCATCCAGTTCGCCGTTGGCGGTGTCGGCCAAGAGTGCGTCCACATCGTCATAACGCACCAGCTCGACTTCCGCCTCGCCCTCGCTATAGACCAACGGCACGCGCACACGGTCTTTTTCGCTCAGCGAGGCGAGAAAGTCCTCCGCTACGTCGGACTCTTCGTAGCCGATGCGCACGGTGTCGCCGTCCGTCACCGTGCGCTCGACCGCGTCGGGGCTAAAAGCGCGGGTCAGCGCGGCGACGGTAAAATATTCCACGTCGCGCATCTTCAGCTCACGCGAGCCACCGTCATCCAGCGCTATGCTCAGGTTCGTATTGCTGAGCGTGGTGAGCGTGCCGGTAAACGTTTCGCCCCGGCGCTGAATCGTGACGATTTGCGTGTCTTGGCAATCCGGCTCGGCTTCGTGGTCACAAGGAGTAGTTTCCACCACCTCACGGCTGAGCACGCGAGAAGTCGGGAAGGTCTCTTTTTCCTCGTCTACCGTGCGGATGCGCATGGTTTTGTCGTTAATGGCGGTGATCGTGCCGATGACGGTGCGCGACTGCGTATAGGTCACCCGCACAAGCACCTTACCGTCAATCTCTTCGCGCTCTTCCTCCACAATATTGTCTTTGGGGAGCAAGATCAAACCGCTATCGGTTTGGAGTGTCAGGCGCGCGGGCGTTTCGTTCACCAAAAAACCGGCCTTAGAAACCAACGTTGGGTTGGCTTCGTTCTTCAAAAGCTGGTTGATGACCGTGACGACTGTGTCACCCGTTTCTCCGGCGTATTCCCCGACGATCTCGACCCGTTCCCCAACCACAAGCACCGCTTTGTAAAGGTTCTCGGTGGATGTTTCCGGGCTGTCGGTCAGATAGCGCAGTACGCGCCGGTAAGCGGCAGAGGTGAGCATGGAGTACAACACAATCACCGCCACCACACCCAAAATAATCGCCCACCAGGGGAGATCGGCGGCCCAATTGATAAAGCGCTCATAAGGGCCGCGTGCCTCCATCTCGGGGATCGGTGCGTCCGGTGGAAGCATGGAGGCGTTTTGTTGCTCTGTGCGCGTCCGTTCGTCTGGCATGAGGTTCTCCACTGTCCTACACGTCAACAACAGGCCCGCAGGCCGGATAGCTCATCCATGAAAAAGAACGGGACGGGGTCGCGTTCGAGGCCACCCCGTCCCGTGTGTGTCTCGCAGTCGTTTATTCCGTCGGGCGGAACATTTCCGGCGGCTCAACGCCGAACCACTGCATGTAGATTTCGCGGTATGTGCCGTCGGCGATCATGGCTTCGAGTGCCGCGTTGACCGCGTCCAACAGCTCCGGCTCGTCGGGCTGAACCGCGATGCCGTA
>JALSSH010000047.1 GCA_026984385.1 Ardenticatenia bacterium
CCTATTTGCGTGAGCGCATGGGCGGCAAGGGCATCATCAAGGCGCGCATTTTGCGCACGGCGGGCATCAGCGAAAGCAGCATTGACGCGCGTATCACGGACTTGATGCAGTGGGCTAACCCCACCGTTGGCCTGGCCGCCCACACCGGCCAAACCGATATCCGCATCACCGCCCGCGCGGATACCGAGGCCGAAGCTGATACCTTGATCGCCCGCGCCGAAACCATCGTGCGCCAGCGGCTCGGCGAATATATCTTCGGCACGGACGACGAGCCGTTAGAAGAGGCTTTTATCAACTTGTTGCGCCAAAAAGGGCTGAAGCTGGCCGTCAGCTACACCGGCCCGCAAGAAACGGCGGTCACCGAGCGCTTTAATCAAGACGACATTGTCGTTGCCAATGTGTGCGAAACCGAGTTGCAAAAGCTGCTGGCACGCCTGGGTCGCCCCACCGACGTTGACCCGCAGACGTTGGACTTTGCCGAGCTTTCCCAGGCGGAAGCCGCGCGTCTGTTGGCCGAAACGGGCGCAGACGTAGTCCTGGCTTATGTTACACATAGCGCGGGCACGGGCATCACCGCGCGCGCCGGCGAGCACGAGCGCACACGGCACTATGCTTTCGGCGGGGCAGGCACGGGCGCTCCGTATTGGGCGGGCACGTGGGCCATCGGCATGGCCTGGCATCTGGTGCGCCGTCTGGGGAAGCGTGGCGAAGCGGCGAGTTAGTCGCGGCTCTGCACGGTGACCAGGTTGGCGCTGGGGTGGGGGCGTAGGCGCGTGGAAAGCACGATGCCCAGCGCGCACGCCGCCAACGTGATGCCCAGCGCGGCGCGGAAAAACGCGCCGAAATCGTCCCCCTGGATCAACCCGCCCAACAGTTGGGCGTTGATGCCGATGGAAAGATCGAAGGCGGTGTAGATCACGGCGGCGATCATGCCGCGCAGCGCCGGCGGCACGCTATCTTGCGCCAGCGCGTCCCCGATGGTGCGCACCGTGCCCCAACCGACCGCCAGCGTTGCCAGCGCCACATAGGCCCCGGAAGTGTGCCGAATGTGGCTCACAGCCCATAACCCACCCATCAACAACGCCAAGCCCGGAATGGCGACCGTCTGCCTGCCCACGCGGTCGGAAAGACGCCCCGCCAGCGGCTCGATGAGCGTATCCACCAACGCCCAGATACTCAACCCCAACCCAATCGCCACCGGCACAAGCCAGGCGGGCGCGTCGGCGAAGACGGCTTTACGCTCGGCCAGCAGCGGAAAGTAGGTGATGGTGACCGTGAAGCCGACCCCTGTGCCCACCATGAGCAAAATGGCCGCCCACGCCCCGCGCATCCGCAAGATGAGCTGCACGCTATGGCGCAAGTTGCCCTCCGGCTGGTGTTCGGGGCGGTTGCGCGGCAATGTGTAGGTGATGAGCGCGGAAAGCGCGGAAAGCGCCGCGCTGGTGAGGAAAACCTCGCGGAAGCCCAGCGCATTTTTGACCCCCTCGCCCAAAAGCGGGCTGGCGATCATGGCGATAGAAAAGGCGGCGTTGCTCATCCCGAGCGCTTCGCCGCGTCGAGAAGGAGGCGCCAGGTCTGCGATCAGCGCTTTGTTGGCGGTGGTGAAAAGCCCGATGCTGACGCCGGAAAGCAGCCGCCCGACCAAAAACGGCGGCAGCGAGTGCGTGACGCTATAAAGCAAATTGGCCGCCACGCCCACCAGCACGCCGATCAACATCAACTTTCGCCGCCCGTGCCGGTCCGAAAGTGTGCCGCTTGGCAGACGCGAGGCGACGGCGGTCAGCGTGACAAAAAGCGTGGCCGTGCCCACCCAATAGGCGGGCGCGCCGATCTCGTCGGTGACAAAAAGCGGCAACACCGGCAAGATCAGCGTCAGCCCCAACGAATAGAGGAGGACGCTCAACAGGGCAACGTAGTACGCGCGCGGAAACTTTTCGCGCGGCGCTGAGGCGGTCGTGCGGGAATGTGACATGATTTCTCTCGTGTTGTTGAGTTGTTCGGCCCGTAAGTGAGGCTACGACTGATCTTGGGTTGGCGTGTGTTTCAAACGGAAAGCGTCCTCGGTGAGGATCATGGTTTGGAAAAGCCCGTTGGCCCAAACGTGCTCCACCTCAAAGCTCACTTCTTCGCACATCTGGATTGCGCGTTTGTTGTTTACGCGCGTGTCGAGCCGCACGGCGCCACAAAAGCCCGTTTCAAAAAGCGCCGCCACGTAGGCCCGCAGGGCTTCGGCGGCGTATCCCTGCTCCCAAAACTCCGCGCGGCCCAAGATCAGCGCCACGCCGACGCTGCCCGGGCGGTCGTCGCTGGCAATGTAAAACTCGCCGATGGGCGTTTGGGCGCGGTTTTGCAAGCAGATCACAAAATGGGTGCGGCAAGCGTCCCGCCCGTCCACATAGCGCCGAAACCACGCCTCGATATCGTCGTCGTCGTACTGCATCCCATCCACGTTGCCGCCCTGGGCGGTGATGGCGGGGTCGTTCCACCACTTTTTGAGGTAGGGCGCGTCGGCGCGGGTGGAAGGGCGGATGAGCAGGCGCTCGCTTTCAACGAATTGCGGAACGGGCGGAAAATCCGGATGGCAATTGTTAGTCATCGTCGTTTAGCCTCAGGACTGCCATAAACGCTTCTTGCGGAACTTCGACATTGCCGATCATCTTCAGCCGTTTTTTACCTTTTTTCTGCTTTTCGAGCAGCTTCTTTTTCCGCGTCACGTCGCCGCCGTAACATTTGGCGAGTACGTCTTTGCGCAGCGCCTTGACGTTGGCGCGGCTGATCACGCGCTTGCCGACTGCCGCTTGGATGGGCACTTCAAAAAGCTGGCGCGGGATCAGCCGTTTGAGCCGCGAAACGAGCTTTTGCCCTTTGCGGTAGGCCTCGTCTTCGTGCACGATCATCGCCAGCGCGTCTACCGGCTGTTTGTTCACCAGCACGTCGAGCTTGACCAGCCGTTCCGGGCGATAGCTGTCGAAGTGGTAATCTAAGCTGGCGTAGCCGCGTGTGACGGACTTCAGACGGTCGTAAAAGTCCACGATCAACTCGGCGAGCGGGATACGGTACTTCAGCAGCACGCGCTTGGCGTCCAGGTACTCCATGCTGACGTATTCGCCGCGCCTGCCGGTCACCAGCTCCATGATCGCGCCGATATATTCTTCCGGCGAGAAAATCTCGATGAACATCCAAGGCTCGCGGATCTCGGCGATCTCGCTTTCGTCGGGCAAGTCGGCGGGGCTGGTGATCACGATCACGTCGCCGTTGCGCAACACGACCTGATATTCCACGCTGGGGGAGGTGGCGACCAGGTCCAGCCCGTATTCGCGTTCTAGCCGTTCTTGGATGATCTCCATGTGGAAAAGCCCGAGGAAGCCCACCCGAAAGCCGAAGTTGAGCGCTTGGGACGTTTCCGGCTCGAAGACCAGCGAGGCGTCGTTGAGCTGCAATTTTTCCAGCGCGTCGCGCAGCGCGTCGTAATCGTCGTTGTCCGCAGGGTAAAAGCCCGCGAAGACCATCGGCTTGGCCTGCTTATAGCCCGGCAGCGGCTCGGGCGCGCCCCCTTCGGCTAGGGTGACCGTATCTCCGACTCGGCATTCGCGCACCGTCTTGAGTCCGGTGGCGATGTAGCCAACCTCGCCCGCACTGAGCGAGTCGGTGGGCTGCATGTGCGGGTTGAAGATGCCGATCTCCACCGGTTCAAGCTCTGTGTCGGTGGACATCATGCGCAGCGTGTCGGTGCGCCGTATCACGCCGTCGAACACGCGCACGTAGGCGATCACGCCTTTGTACGAGTCGTAATGGCTGTCAAAGATCAATGCGCGGGTGGGGGCGGCGCGGTCGCCTTTGGGCGGAGGGATACGTCGGACGATGGCTTCCAGCACCTGGGGCACGTTTTCGCCGGTCTTGGCGCTCACCTGCAAAACGTCCGCCGCGTCCAAGCCGATCAAGTCCTCGATCTCCTGGGCGACTTCGTCCGGCTGGGCGGCGGGCAGGTCGATTTTGTTCACCACCGCCACCAGCTCCAAGTCGTGCTCCAGCGCCATATAGAGGTTAGCGAGCGTTTGCGCCTCGATCCCTTGCGTGGCGTCCACCACCAGCACCGCGCCTTCGCACGCTTGCAGCGCACGGCTGACCTCATAGGCAAAGTCCACGTGGCCGGGTGTGTCGATCAAGTTCATTTCATAAGTTTCGCCGTCGGCGGCGGTGTATTGCATCCGCACCGCCGAGGCTTTGATCGTCACGCCGCGCTCGCGTTCCAGCTCCATATCGTCGAGCACTTGGGCTTGCATATCGCGCTCGCTGATCGTGCCGGTGAGCTGCAACATGCGGTCGGCCAGCGTGCTTTTGCCGTGGTCAATGTGCGCGATGATGCAAAAGTTGCGGATGTGCGATTGGTCCATGCGTCTCTTTTCTGCGGGTGCATAGGCAACACAAAGCATAGTATAGCCCAAGTGAGGCATGTTGAACACGCATTCGCCGCACGGGAAGCGGATATGGGAGCATACGCTGACCCTTGCTGCTCCTCCCTACACCTACTATACTCAAACGCGCAACCGAACGGTATACACCACAGAGGGAAAAACAATCGTGGCCTCATTACGCAAAGGCACACAAAAAACGCGCCGCTCGTTTTTCGGGCGCATCGCCCAGGTGTTCAGCGCCTCAGAAATTGACGAGGAGACTTGGGAGGAGATCGAGGCGCTGCTTGTCCAAGCAGACGTTGGCGTGGCAACCACTATGCAGCTCGTGGACGCGCTGCGCGCCCGCGTGCGCAAAGAGGGCATCAAGCGCCAGGAAGAACTCACCGCCGCGCTGAAAGAGGAGCTGCTTAAGCTGTTGACCGAGCCGACCCCGCTCAATCTCAGCGGGCGTGAGCTTTCGGTCGTACTGATCGCGGGCGTCAACGGCTCGGGCAAAACCACCACCATCGGCAAACTGGCGCATCGCATGAAGATCAACAACCGCAAAGTGATCTTGGCGGCGGGCGACACTTTCCGCGCGGCGGCCATTGACCAGCTCAAGCTG
>JALSSH010000048.1 GCA_026984385.1 Ardenticatenia bacterium
CGCCGAAGCCGCGCTTGCCCCCGCCGAGGAGAGCATTCCCGCCGAGGACTGGGTGCCGATGCAGTACGTGGGCGAGCAAGACGGCGCAGATGTGTACGAAGCGCATATCCCGCTGGAGATGGCGGGTGACTTCGTCCTGATCGCGCGCTTTAGCAGCAGCGCGGGCGAAAGTTGGACGGTGGCGACGCGCAAGGACGGCACGTTCCCGCCGCTGCACGTGAGCGCGCCGCAAGACACCGAGCCACCCGCTCCGCCCGCCGCCGCACAGATCGCGGAAGCGTCGCTAAAGGGCGTCTTGGTGAGCTGGGAAGCCTCCCCTTCAGAGGATGTGGCCGCCTATCGCCTCTACCGCACGGAGGGGCGCGAAACGCAAGCCATCGCGGACGTGCCCGCCGACGGCGCGCTGCAATACTTCGACCGCGCCGTGACCGCCGGCAGCCGCTACAGCTACAGCGTGACGGCAGTGGATGCCGCGCTGAACGAGTCCGAGCCGACAGAAGCGGGCGAGGCGCGCGTGCAACGGCGCGGTATCCCCGTCACCTTCAACGTCACCGTGCCGGACTACACCCAAGAAGGCCCGGGTAAGCTCTATATTGCGGGCGACTTCGGCACGGACGCGCTGCCCTTTTGGGACCCTGCAGGCTTGGAGATGACCCAAATTGACGAGCAGCACTGGACGATCACGCTGGAGCTGCCGGAGGGGACAAATATCGAGTACAAATACGTGCGCGGCACGTGGAACGCGGTGGAAAAAGGGCCGGAATGCGAGGAGATCGCCAACCGACGGCTCAAGGTCGAAGTGCCCACCGGCGAGGCATCCTTGACGGTGGACGATGTGGTCGCCAAGTGGCGAGATTTGGACAAGTGTGGCTAGGCGTTGCGTGCGAGAGAAACGCGCGGGCGCGCGGCAACAACACCGCGCGCCCGTTTTTTACTCCGCACGCAAGTTTACTGCGCGCTTCCTGCGCTGAGCGTATCGCTTTGGGCGGCTTCGGTCAACGCCTGCATATCAAAAAGGAAGGGGCTGTTTGAGGGAATGATGATGAGGCGCACATTGTCACTGAGCGTTTCCACATAGCGCCATTGGAGCAAGAGCGGGTTTTGTTGCAACTGCTCGTTGATCAAGCGCAACGCTTCGGCCTCACCCTCGGCGCGGATGCGGGCCGCGTCCGCCTCACCGCGCGCCAGCTCGCGCGCTTGCTCGGCTTCCTGTTTGCGTTGCTGGACGCGGAACTCGGCTTCTAGCGCCTCTTGTTGGGCCACCTGCTTACGCTCTATGGAGTTTATATATTCCTGCGAAAACGTGATGTTGCGGATCATCACGCTGGAGAGCAAAAACCCTTCCGGCTCGATCTTTTCGCGGATGGCGTCCTCAATGGTGCTGACCAAGATCGTGCGGTCGCCGGCGTAAATTTCTTCCACGCTGAAGTTGGTCAATGCTGCGCGGGTTTCGCTGCGCAAAGTGGGGCGGATCAACGCCGTGACGTAGCGATCCTGCCAGCGTTTGTGCACAATCCACGCTTTGGCCGGGTCAATGCTGTAGATCAGCGTCACGTCCATACTGATCTGCTGGCCGTCTTTGGTCAGCGCGACAATCGCGTCGTCCCCTCGCACCGCTCCTTCATACGGCGTGCCGGAAACGGTATACTCCTGTTGGGCGGTGGAGTAGATCGTCACCTCTTGGACGCCCGGGATCACGATATGCAAGCCCGGCTGCAAAGGGTTTTCGCCGAGTTCACCGCTCAGCACGTTGAAAACCACGCCAACCTCGTTGGGCTGGATTTCTACCACGCCCGCGCTCATCACGAAGAATATCCCCGCGATGACCACGCCAATGACCATCATCACGATGCCGCCACGCGCCGAGTGATTACGCGAGACCGCTTGGGCCGCAACAAACAGCCCAAACCCCGCGATCACCAGGCCCACAAAGGCCAGCATTTCCAATGTCGTGCTAATCATCCCTGCCATCTCCTTAGCGAACGCTACCTCTTCGTGACCGTTGATGGCGCTGATTATAGCACTTCTTCGCCCTTCCCTGTGCGCTCTTTACGCGCTCACGCAAAAGAAAGGGGGCGCATAATGAGAATGTCACCGCAAAAAAAACGGCGTGTGCGGGCGTTTTTCCGCTGTTCAGGCTGTGTTGACGGGCCTTTGTGGACGTGCTAAAGTGTGCCCAGGGGAGGGGGAGGCTTGCCACCGCGTGTTGAGAAAGTGGGGCGACCTGTTTTCTCTTTATTTCCTTCGCAACCACTGTTGCAAACACCGCCCGGGTGGGCAAGGCCTGCGGGCATATTCGCGTTCTGCGTTGCCAGAATGCAGTGCGTGTCCCAACCCCAATACCGCTATTTATCTGCTATCACGGCGACTTTTGCCCTCCAAACGCGCCGCGCCTCGAACGGCTTATCTGCGGCGTCGGCGGGCGAAAGCCACCAGGGAGGCCTGCCCATGAGTGTTGAATTCGGCCTGCGTTTGTTCGGCATGATGCTTTTCACCCTGCTGGGCGCGTTACTCGGCGTTGACCTTTCCGGCGCGCTCAACTTGCCACCGGAAGCCACCGGCCTGATCTTTTCGTTGATGGGCGCGTTGGTCGGCTTGATCATCACGCCCTGGATCACGGTCTATCCGGCACAACGAGTGCGCCGCGTGATCACCGAGATGCCGGTAGAAACGCTGGTTATGGGGATTGTGGGGATGCTTTTGGGCATGGCAACCTCGGCGATGCTGGCCTGGCCGCTTTCCTTGTTGCCCAAGCCGTTCGGCGCGCTGCTGCCTACCGCCGTCGCCGTTGTGGTGACGTATGTCACCATCACCATTTTTGCTTTGCGTGGGCACGATGTGCTGATGTTGGTGGGCGGGCTGTGGCACGGAGACCCGGCCATCGCGCGCGCCTTTGCCAGCGGCGGGGCCAACGAGATTCTATTGGACACCAGCGTGATCATTGACGGGCGCATTTTGGATATCAGCCGCACCGGTTTTTTGCAAAGCACGCTGCTTGTACCGCGTTTTGTGCTCAACGAGCTACAACACGTGGCAGACTCTGCCGATGTGTTGCGCCGTAATCGCGGCAAACGCGGGCTGGAGATACTCGGTGAGTTGCAACAACACAGCCGCACCCCTGTTCGTATCATTGACGACGACATCGAAGAAGTGCGCGAGGTGGACGAAAAGCTCGTTTTGCTCGCCAAACAGCTCGGCGTGCCCGTGATGACCAATGACTTTAATCTCAACCGCGTGGCCGAACTGCAAGGCGTCAGCGTGTTGAACATCAACGAGCTTTCTAACGCGCTGAAGGCCATCTACCTCCCCGGGGAGGTGATGGATATTCATATCGTGATGGAAGGACGCGAGGAAAACCAGGGCGTGGGCTATTTGGAAGACGGGACGATGGTGGTGGTAGAAGGCGGCAAACACTACATGGACCGCACCATCCCCGTCTTGGTGACGCGCTATATCGTCACCAACGCGGGGCGGATGTATTTTGCCCAGCCCGTGCGCGGCGAGCTGCGCCGCTAGAGCCGCCGCCATGCCCAAATAACCAAAGGGCGCTGAGCGCGCCCTTTTTTATTCCAAGAGCCGCTCTGTTTAGGCGCGATATTCGCGCATTTGCTGCATATTTTGGTTGACCATGCGGAAAGCGTGGCGCTCGGCTTCGTAAAGGATGCGTTCCTCGTCCAGCGTCAACAGCTCACGGTTGCGCATCAACAAGCGCCCGTCCACGACCACATGCGTCACATCCGCGCCTTTCGCCAAATGCACCAGGCTGGCGATCACATCATGGCGCGGGCGCAAATGCGGACGCCGAAAGTCCACCAGGATCAAGTCCGCCGGACGCCCCTCGGCCAGCACGCCGCTTTCGGCAAATCCTAACGCTTGCGCCCCGACGTGTGTCGCCATGCGCAGCGCGGCGTCTCCGGGCAACGCTTCGGGGTCGGTTTGGGTATATTTTTCCAGCCAAACGGCTTGGCGCACGATCTCCCACATATCCATCGTGCCGTTGGAAGCCGGCCCGTCCGAGCCGAGCGCGATCCGCTGCACACCGCCCGCCTGCAGCGCCGAGATCGGCGTGCGGATGGGCATCGCGAGCTTCATATACGTGATCGGCGTGCGCGGCACGTAAACGCCTTTGTGCGCCAAAATGGCGATGTCCTGCTCGTTGAGCGCCAAGCAGTGCGCGGCCACCGTCGGGTGGTCAAAGATGCCCAGCGCGTCGAGTTGTTCCACCGGCGTTTGGCCGTAGCGCTTGAGCGAATTTTCCACCTGGGGCAACGATTCGGCCACGTGCAAATGAATCGGCAGATCGTGTTTTTCGGCCAGCTCCACCACGCGCTTGAGGAACTCCGGCGGGCACACATAGGGCGAGTGCGGGCCTAAGCTGGTGTGGATACGCCCGTCGGCGCTGCCCTGACGCTCCACGCTAAAGGCGAGTTGGGCGTCTGCGCCCGGGCCAACCTCCTTATCGTCCCCGATGCCGAAGGTGCACCAAGTGAGCGTGGCCTTCATGCCGCTTTCTTCCACCACCTGGGCCACGCGGTCCATGTAAAAGTAGTGGTCATTGAAGGCCACCGTGCCGCTGCGGATCATTTCGCAGGCGGCCAGCGCCGCGCCCCAATACACGTCATCAGGTGTCAGCGCGCTTTCCGCCACCCATATCTTTTCGTTCAGCCAGCGGGGAAAGGGCAAATCTTCCGCCCAGCCGCGCTCAAAGGTCATGGGTGAGTGAGTGTGCGCGTTGAAAAAGCCGGGCAACGCCACGCAATTCGTGCCGTCGATCACCTCGTCGGCGGTGATGTTCGGCGGCACAGTGCCCAGATGTTTGATGCGCTTGCCCTCGATGAATATGTCGGCGTTGCGCAAGACCGTTCCATCCGCGTCCAAAGTAACCACGGTCGCGTTTTTGATCCAAAGGCTAGACATAGGCTGAGCTACTCCTGAGTTCGGGTGGGCAACGGGTAACACAAAGGCGCTCTGATGCGCGCCGAAAAGACGCGCGAGCGCCCGAAAA
>JALSSH010000049.1 GCA_026984385.1 Ardenticatenia bacterium
ACCCGCAACTGGACCCTGGGGACGTATACCATCCGCTACGAGGTGAGCACAGAAGACGGCTCGGGGCAATGTGGCGGCCAGATCACGATCACCGTCAAATATCCGGACTTCACCTGCCGCAGCCCGAGCGGCACAGGCTCGCCCTATCTGGGCCAAACCGTGACCTATACGCCGCGCACGCGCAACGCCCAGCCCTATCTGGACGACGGCTACACGCTCAGCTATAGCTGGGAGCTGCTCGACCGAGAAAGCGGAGAGGTGATAGCCGCAGGCACGGGCGACAGCTTCGCCTACACCTTCGGCGAGGCGGGCAAGCGATACAAGCTCCGCTACACCGCCCAGCTCACCAAAGGCGACGATGTGCGCCAGTGCAGCGGCCAACGCTGGATCAAGGTGCGCGACGTGGCCTTCCAATGCCGCTACCTCAGCGGCTCGGGGTCGGCTTCACACTTGGGGCGCGAATACACCTACACCGCCTACGTGCGCAACCCGGGCAATCTGCCACTGACCTACACCTGGAGCACGGGCGAGGTCCATAGCGGCGTGAGCGGCGACCGTGACGCGATCACGGTGAGTTGGGACACGCCGGGCAACCAGACTATCAGCGTCACGATCTCCTCAGCGGACGGCTCAACCACGTGCCAACTCCAAAAGAACGTGCGCGTGGGCTATCTGAAGGTGGACTTCAAGCTAGACAAGTCCCAAATCCGCGTGGGCGAACAAGTCTGCGTGGACAACACCAGCCGCTGGAGCGGCGACACAGCCCCGAACTTCGCTTGGGACTTCGGCAACGGCCAGAGCAGCACAGAAGCCGAACCCGGTTGCATCACCTACAACCAGGCGGGCAGCTACAACATCACGCTCAGCGGGCAGCTCAACGACTTGAGCGGGCAAAAGACCCGCCGCGTGACCGTGCTTGCCAACGCCGAGCTGAGCGCCCAGGCCAACCCGGAGGCGGTTTTGGTCGGCGAGCGGGTGACCTTCACCGCGACGGGGACGAATGTGGAGGAGGACTCCTATCTTTGGTATATCCCCGGGCTGCCGAACCCGTTACCCGGCAAGTCCGTTCAGTACGTTTTCAACGCGGCGGGCACGTACACCGTGCGCGTCACCGCGATGAGCGACTTGGGCTTGTTAGAAGCGACCGCCGACGTGACGGTCAGCGAAAGCGCGGACATCCGCGCGGCCTTCCAGCCGGACAAATGGGCGGCGCTGGCCCCCGCGCAATTCTGCTTCACGGATATGAGCGAACAGCAGGGGCAGCTCAACAGTTGGGCTTGGGACTTCGGCGATGGGACGACCAGCACCGAACAAAACCCCTGCCACACCTACAGCGCCGCCGGTGATTGGAACGTCAGCCTAACCGTGAGCAACATCTACGGGCTGAGCGCCAGCGCCACCAACACGGTGCACACCTACACGGTAGGCGGCGGTGGCGGCTCGTGGGAATACGAGCAAAAGGCCGGTGGCGAAGTGTGCTTCACCAGCTACCTAGACGCGGGCTTTAGCGTTGTGGAGTGGCAGTTTGGCGACGGCAGCACAAGCACCGAGGCCAACCCGTGCTACACCTACACGGCGGACGGCGACTATCTGGTGGCGCTGTTGGTAACCGACGGCCAACTCCAATACCCCATCGTGCGCAAGATCACCGTGCGGGTCTACGGCTCGCAAGAGCTGCCAAAGCTGCGCGTGGCGGGTGCGTGCGTGCAAACCGGCGAGACCATCGCGGCGCGCTTCACCGTCAGCAACACCGGCGGCGATATGCAAGAAGCGGCTACCGTCACAGTCACCGACGCCAGCGGCACAGTGCTCAAGACCTTTGAGGTCAAGTTGGCGAAGGGCGAGTCGGTCAGCGAGCTGGTCTTCGGCGGTGAGGGCACGCTCACCGCGCAGGTGGAAGGCTACGACGCCAGCGCCTCGTTGGAAGCGTGCGTCCAACCGCCGGACCTGAGCGCGGGCGCGACCTGCTTGGCGGAACAAGGCGCGGTGCAGTTCACCGTCACCAACAACGGCGGCGCGATGTCTGCGCAGGCGACCTACACGGTCACGGCCAACGGCCAGACGCTGGATAGCAACGTCTTGGGGCTGGGCGCGGGCGAAAGTGTCACGATCACCGTGCCCGCTCCGCTGGACGGTGCGCAAGTGGTGCTCGCGGTGGACGGTTATCAGGTGAGCGCCTCCTTGGAGGGCTGCTACGCCCCGCCCGATCTCTCGGTTAAGGGCTGGTGCGAGCTGCCGGTGGGAGGTGCCCCGTCCAATCTGGGCGACGCGGTCTTCGAGATCGTCAACACGGGCGGCGACATGGTCGCCAGCGGCCAAACCCGTACCTATCGCGTCGTGGACGCGGACGGGAACGAGGTGCGGGTCGGCACGGTGCAGTTGAGCAGCAACGAAAGCGTGCAGGTGCGCATCACCGGCCACGACGGCGAGCTGACGCTAACCATAGACGGCGAGCGCGTCAGTGCAAACACCGTCTGCTACCGTCCCCCGCAGTTTTCCGGCAAGGCCTACTGCGCCGCCGACGGGACTTCGGTCTTTGAGGTCACCAACAGCGGCGGAGATATGGTCGCCAGCGGCTTTAGCGTAAACTACACGCTGGAGTACACGGGCGGGCAAGAAAGCGGCACGCTGCAACTGGGCGCGGGCGAAACCGCGCAGATCACGCGCGCCGAGCCTTACGGCGTGATGACGCTGCGCGTGCCCGGGATGCCGCCGCTGGTGAACAACGCTGAGGGCTGCTTCAAGCCCGAAAACTTGTCGCTGGGTGGGCAGTGCGACGTGCGCAGCGGGGTAACCACCTTCACCATCTTTAACGGCGGTGGGGACATGGTCGCCAGCGGGCGCAGCGCCACCTACACGCTCAGCGACGCGACGGGCGTCTTCCAAAGCGAGAGCTTCCAACTGGGCGCGGATGAGACGCTCACGCTGGAGGTGACGGATCACTTCGGCGAGCTGAAGCTGGAGGTCACCGACGCGGACGGGCAAGTGTTGGCAAGCAACGTGACGTGCTATCAGCCGCCCGCGCTCGGCTATGCGGGTGAGTGCACGGCGGACGGGACGGCGCTCTTCACCGTGACCAACACGGGCGGCGACATGCGCACCCCGAACAGCTACCAGATCGTGGACGCTTACGGGAACGCGGTGGCCGAGGGCGACTACCAGCTCGCGGCGGGCGAGTCCCAGAGCTTCACGGTCGGCGGCTACTACGGCACGGTGAGCTTTGTGGACGGCGGCACGGTGAGCGTCAGCACGGTTTGCGCGTTGCCGCCGACGCCGACCCCGCCCACACCGCCGACGCCGACCCCGCCCACGCCGCCGACGCCGGCCCCGCCCGAGTTTGTCTGCGGTCAGACCACCACGAGCGCCAACGGCTTCCCGATCATGGATATGAACCCGGCAGCGTGCACGTCGCAAGAAGCGCCGCGCGCGGCCTGGTCACCTATCGAGATCGGCGAGGCGGTTTGCCCGGACTGGTTGCTTTACCACACCAACCAAACCGGCGACTGGGAGATCTTCCGCCTGGGCAAGTTGCCCACCGGCACGCCTGAAGACAACGTCAACATTTCCCAGGGCGTGGGCGAGCGCGTCTACGACGTGGCGCCCAGCCGCTCACCGGACGCGATGTGGGTGGCTTTTGCCAGCAACCGCGACGGCAACTGGGAGATTTACGTCGGCAAGGCGGATGGCAGCGAGCAACGTCGCGTCACCTACACCGTCAACGCGATTGACGTAGACCCGATGTGGTCGCCGACGGGCAACTACATCGCCTACGAGTCCGCGCGTGACGGCAACTGGGAGCTTTATATGGTGGATGTGGCGAGCGGCGCGGAGTTCCGCTTGACGGACAACCCGGCCAACGACATCAACCCCTTCTGGTCACCGGACGGCAGCAAGATCGTCTTCCAGAGCGACCGCGACGGCTTATGGCAAATCTACGAGCTGGACGTGGCAAGCGGCGCGGAACGTCGCTTGAGCGACGGCACGGGCGACGACCACGACCCGGCCTACTCATTCGACGGCGCGCAGATCGCGTTCCGCTCCTACCGTGACGGCGACAACAGCGTGATCTACGTGATGGACGCCGACGGAGGGAACGTGACGCGCATCTCCGACCCCGCCGCCGACGCCAGTAACCATGTGTGGTCCAGCGACGATCAGTTGCTCGCCTATCAGGCCTTCGGCGCGGACGGCGAGGACATGGACGTTTACGTCTACGACTTCGCCAGCGGCCAAACGCGCCTGATCACGGATAACGACGTGCCGGACTACGCGCCGACCTGGTACTGCGACGGCCATACGCTGGTCTTCACGTCCGACGTGCTGGCCGACGAGGAGCACCCGGCCAACTCCAACCTCTTCGCCACCAACGCCGATCCGGTGGATGCGCCGCCGATTGACGTGGCGACCGAGGCCCAGCAGTTGACCTCGGAGCTTGACGCCGACCAGTACCCCGAAGACACGCCGGCAGAGGAAAACGCCAGCCGTCAAGGCGCGTTGCCCTCGCCGCCGAAGCACTAGCGCGCTCCTGATAGCGCGAAGCGAGCCGCTCTCCGAAGTTGGGGGGCGGCTTTTTTTTCGGCTTTTTTGCAAGCAAAGCGCGGAGCGGTCACGGGACGGTCACGTGCGGGGCGCACACTGAGAACAGCGTGACGCGGGCGGGAGCTTCGCCCCCGCGCCCCCAGCAGGGGCGAGATCGCCCCTGCACCCCCCGCAAGCCGCGCTGCGCGCGCCTAGCGGCGAAGGGAAGGCGAGCGTCCCCCTTTGGTGAGCGTTCACCCTCAGGGGTGGCGCCCAATGCTTCCTTTGCCTGACGGCGCGACGCCCCCGCAAGGCGGAGTGCAGGGGGCAGGAGGAAGTCCTCATAGGAATACGCAACGGGCGCGTTTTCGCACGCGGGGTTTTGTACTACACTGAAAACATATTCGGAGCACGAACTAACGAGGAGGAACGCAATGCTGCACACAAGACGGTTGGCGCTGGGGTTTTGGCTGGCGCTGGTGATCG
>JALSSH010000050.1 GCA_026984385.1 Ardenticatenia bacterium
GCTGCCCGTCACCAGCGCGATTTTGTCCTCGAAGCGTTTTTGTTCGGCCATGCGTCACCTTTGGCTTAGGATGTGTCGGCGGCTTGCTCGATGATGCGGCGGAACTCGGCGCGCACGTCTATTTCCGGACGGAAAAGCAGCGCGTGCAAGCCGAGCTGTTGGGCCGCGCGCACGTTGCGCAGCGCGTCGTCTAGGAAGATCGCCTCATGCGGCTCAACGTGGAGCGCTTGCAGCGCCAGCCGATAGGCCGCCGGGTCGGGCTTCATCACGCCGAGTTGGGCGGAGATGAAAACCCGGTCGAAAAGATCGCGCAGCCCCAATTGGTCTAACCGCTCCAACAGCTCGGCGGTTTCGTTGCTGAGGATGGCGGTGGTCAGCCCTTCTTCGCGCAGCTCTTTGACCACGTTCACCAGGCGATAGTTGAGACGGTCGCCGCTGAAATAGTCGCGGCGCAGCGCTTCGATGTCTTCCTGGCGCATATAGAGCCGTTCGGCCACGCCCTTCCAATAGTCCTCGTAAGAAATACGCCCCAGTTGCGCCTGTATCCACAGGTCGCTGTAGTGTACCACACGCTCCACGCTGCCGATGGGCAGCCCCAGACGTTCGTCCCAAGCGTGGCGTGGGCGGTCGTCTTCTGTGATGACCAACACCCCGCCGAAGTCAAAGATGCACGCTTTAATCATGGTCGGTTTTGTGCTAAAGTCTCCTTGAACGCACGTGCTGCGTCGGATATGTGCAGAGGATAGCGAACCCGGGCTTGGATGACCAGTGACCACCAAACCGCTCGATCCCCAAAAAGCCCCACCCATTGTGCGGCGCACCGTGCGCTTTTATTGGCACTGGTGGAACACCGCCAACGCCATGACCGACGGGCTGTTGCAACATTTGTGGTGGGCCATTGACCGCTTTTCTCGGCACGGCACGCGCGAGTCTGCCGCGCTTTCGTACTACGCGATCTTCTCGCTTTTCCCGCTGCTGCTGTTGCTGATTGTGGGCATCGGCACGGTGCTCGGCCCGGCAGCCGCGCGCAACCAGATTGACGGCGTGCTGCGGATCTTCTTGCCCGCTTCCACCGCCACTTTTTTACAAGATAGCATCGCCGAAACGCTGGAGCTGCGCGGCTCGTATAGCTTGGTCGCCGGCGTGACGCTGCTTTGGTCGTCGTTGGGCTTCTTTTCCAACTTGTCTTCCGCGCTGAACCGCACCTTTCGGGACACCAAAGGCTACAACACGTGGCAATCGCGGCTTTACGGGCTGGGGCTGATGATCGCGCTGGGCGTGTTGCTGATGGCCTCGCTGGCGACGACGCTTGTTTTTAACCTGATTGACCTGGTGCTTTTTTACCGCAGCGCCTCGTGGATCTCCACCGGCGCGCTGATCGTGCCGCTGAGCCTGAGCGTGGCGATCTTCGCGTTTATGTACGGCGTGATCCCACGTCGGCGGGTGCGCTGGGACGCGATCTGGGCGGCGGCGTTTCTCGGCGGTGGCGTGTGGGAGCTTGCCAAGCGGCTTTTCACCTGGTATCTGGACAACGTAGCGTCCTACAGCTTGGTTTACGGCTCGGTGGCGACGGTGATTGTGTTGATGCTGTGGGTCTATGTCTCGGGCATCATCATTTTGCTTTTCGCCGAGTTCTGCGTGGCGTTGGACGATTGGATGAGCCGTCGCTCGGTGGCCGAGCTGCGCGTGAGCTATCCGCAGCGCGCAGATTGGGGCGACTGAGAAGGCGAGCGCGTGCGCGGGTTGGGCGCGCCGCCTAGCCGCGCTCTGCGCGGCTGACGCGCGGCATTTGCCGCGCGTAGTGCGCTTTTCAGCGCACGGCGGCGCGCCCAGCGCCCCGAACCGCACGCGCCCCTCTGCCAACGCCGACTGCCGAACTCCGCCCCCCTACAACAGATCGGGGATCTGCTCCGGGTGGTCGGCCACACGCACGCCCGCCGCTTGCAACGCGGCGATTTTGTCCTCTGCCGTGCCCGCGCCGCCTTCCACGATAGCGCCCGCGTGCCCCATGCGTTTCCCTGGGGGAGCGGTACGCCCGGCAATGAAGGCCACGACCGGCTTGGTCATATAATTGGCGATGTACTGAGCGGCCTTCTCCTCGTCCGTACCACCGATCTCGCCGATGAGCACCACTTTTTCGGTTTGCGGGTCTTCCTCAAACATCTTGAGCACATCAATAAAATTCGTGCCGTTGATCGGGTCACCGCCGATGCCCACACACGTACTTTGCCCGATGCCGCGCTGGGTCAGCGCGTAGACCACCTCATAGGTTAGCGTGCCGCTGCGGGAAACCACGCCCACGTTGCCGGGCATGGCGATGTGGCCGGGCATGATGCCCACCTTGGACTGGCCGGGCGAGAGCAAGCCCGGGCAGTTCGGCCCAACCAAACGGCTATGGCTTTGGTCCAGGTGTGCGCGCACCTTCATCATGTCTTGGATCGGCACGCCTTCGGTGATGCACACGATCAGCTCAATGCCTGCGTCTATCGCCTCATAGATCGCGTCCGCCGCAAAGGCCGCCGGAACGTAGATCACGCTGGTATTGGCGCCGGTCGCTTCTTTGGCCGTCTTGACGGTGTCAAAAACCGGCTTGCCGAGCGCCCATTCGCCGCCCTTGCCCGGGGTGACGCCGCCGACAACGTCCGTGCCATACTCGATCATCTGCTCGGTGTGGAAAAGCCCCTCACGGCCCGTGATGCCCTGCACCAGCAACTTGGTGTTCTTGTCAATCAAAATCGCCATCGTTTCCGCCCCTTGTTATGCGCTTTTAGCGGCGGCGACAGCCTTTTTCGCCGCGTCTGCCAATGTGCTTGCCGTGATCATGTTCGGCAAATTCGCCTCGTCCAAAATCTGCCGCCCTTCCTTTTCGTTCGTGCCCACCAGACGCACCACCATCGGCAAGTCCGCTTGCACGTCCGCCAGCGCGGCCAGAATGCCCCGCGCCACCTCGTCGCAGCGTGTGATGCCGCCGAAAATGTTAAAGAGCACGGCCTTGACGTTCGGGTCGGAAAGGATGATGCGCAGCGCGGCGGCGACCGTTTCTGCCTTCGCCCCACCGCCGATATCCAAGAAATTCGCCGGAGAGCCGCCGAAGAGCTTGGTCATGTCCATCGTGGTCATCGCCAAGCCCGCGCCGTTGACCATGCAACCGATCTCGCCATCCAGCTTGATATAGCTGAGGCCGGCGGCGCGTGCCTCGGTTTCGGCGGGCGGTTCGGCGCTGGTGTCGCGCATCTCGGCCAAGTCCGGATGGCGGAAAAGCGCGTTGTCGTCAACGGACATCTTGCCGTCCACTGCCAAGAGATTGCCGCTCCCGTCCACGATCAGCGGATTGATCTCGGCGAGCGTGGCGTCGCTTTCCACGTAGCAGCGATACAGCCCGTGCGCCACGCGCGCGAATTGCTTCCACAACTCGCGTGGCAGCTCGATCCCATAAGCCAGGTTACGGATTTGGTAGTCCCGCAGCCCCAGGAAGGGATCAATATGCTCGCGGATGATCTTTTCCGGCGAGCGGCGATTGACCTCTTCGATCTCCACGCCGCCCTCGGCGCTTGCCATCAAGACGGGCTTACGCGCGGCGCGGTCGTTGGTCACGCCCAGGTAAATTTCTTGCTTGATCTCAGAGGCCGGGTCAACGAGCACGCGCAGCACCTTATGCCCTTTGATCTCCATACCCAAAATTTCGTCGGCGAGGGCTTGGGCCTCGTCGGGTGTTTGAGCCAGTTTGACGCCGCCGGCTTTGCCGCGCCCGCCGGTGAGCACCTGGGCCTTGACGACCACTGGCCCGCCCAGTTCCTTGGCGATCTCATAAACTTCTTGCGGGGAACGCGCTACCTTGCCTTCTGGCACGGGCACACCATACTTGGCAAAGAGCTTTTTGGATTGATACTCGTGTAGGTTCACCAATACGCCTCCACACTATAAAAATACATTTTTCTATACACCACGCGGGGTACGACCTCGCGCCGTTCCAGTATAGCTACTGCTCCAGCGGCATCCAAAAAGCGGCGAGTCGCCCCGCCGCTTGGCTTGTTGCATAGCTTACATGCCGGATGGCACGATGAAGCCGAACGTGCTCCCTTTTTCCGGCTCGCTTTCAAAGAAGAACTCGCCGCCCATCAGCTCGATCATGCCAATAGCAATCGGCAAACCCAAGCCGTTGCCCTTAAAGGCGCGCACATGTTCGTTATCTGCACGCCAAAAAAGCTCGCCGACGTGTTGCTGTTCCTCCGGCGTCATCCCAATCCCGTTGTCCGTGACGGTGACCTTGAGCTTGCCGTCTACTTTTTCCGCGCGCACGATAATCGTGCCGCCCTGGGGCGTGTATTGCAAGGCGTTATGGGCCAATTTGACAATGATTTGTGCCAACCGTGCCCCATCAAGGTTCAACAGCGGCAAGCCATCCGGCGTCTCAAAAATCAACGTATGGTTGAACTGCTCGGCCAACGGAGCGAGCGTCTTTTCAACCTGCATAGCGATATTTTTGTACGTGTCCATCTTCGGCTCTAGACGGATGCGCCCGGAGCGCAGCTTGCTGATGTCGCTGATGTCCGTGACCAGTTGTTCCATGCGCGCCACGTTGGAGCGGATCGTTTCGACAAATTGCCCTTGCATCTCGTTCAGCTCGCCCACCACGTTTTTGGCGAGCATATCCGAATAGCCCTTGATGCTGGTCATCGGGCCGCGCACTTCATGCACCATGACGGAAACAAACTTGGCGTTGGCTTGTACCATCTCGTCGAGCTGTGCACGGAGCACGGCGGCATCTTCGCCTTCACCCCGCATCCGCGCTGCTGCGAGCAGTTCCGCTAATGTGCCCAATTGGGGTCGGAGCGCCTCATCTGCTTGCTGTTGAATAGCGGCCAGCAGCTCAATTGCCTGGTCCAGCGGGTTGTGTTGCGCATCGCTCATTATTTTTGCATCCTCCAAGTCCTACGCTTCCCCGTGAGCTTACTCTCTATCGCGTCCC
>JALSSH010000051.1 GCA_026984385.1 Ardenticatenia bacterium
CGTCGCTCCAGTACGTGATGGCGTAATAAAGGCTGCGGTCGGTGGCGTGCAGCAAGGTGATCTCGGCGAGCGTGCCATTGGGAGGAGGCGCGTCCTGAGCGCGGGTGGGCGCGCTGCTGAGCGCTAGGCCGAGCGTCAGCAGCAGGGCGACGAGTGCGGTGATGGGGCGTTGGGTCATGGACGGGTGCTCCGAGGGGGAATGTGGGCGGTTGGGGGCGGGGGGCGCGCCGCCGTGCGCTGTAAAGCGCACTACGCGCGGCGAATGCCGCGCGTCAGCCGCGCGGAGCGCGGCTAGGCGGCGCGCCCCATGCGGCGAGCTGCGCTCGCCGCGCCGCCGCTGCGCGGCGGCAACCCGCGCCCGCGTTCATTGCAAGGCCTGCAGCGCCTGGTGGAAACGTTCCAGGGCCTGCGCGGTCTTTTGCGGCGGCAGCGCGTAGGAAAAGCGCACCCAGTCGTTGCCCTCCTCTGAAAAAGCGCGCCCGGGCACCACCGCGATCCCGTGTTGCGCGGCCAGATATTCGCCCAGCTCGAAGCTGTCCGCGTAGCCGCCCGCTTCCATCCAGGGCTTGACGTAGATAAAGGCGTAATAGCCGCCGTTGCCCATAATGAAGCGGTAGCCGTGCTCGCTGAGGAACTGGCGCATCACGTGGCGGCTGGCGTTGGTCGGCTCGATGATGTTGGCGGCGGCTTGCTTCAGCCCCTGTTCGTAAGCGGCCATCGCCACCGCTTGCCCGTGAAACGGCGGGATCACGCCGTGCGAGGCGCGCCCGCTGATGAACTTGATCACGTCTTTGCCGGCCAGCAAATGCGCGTTGCGCACGTTGGAAGCGCCCATGCATTTCGTCAGCCCGTCCAAGATCATGATCCGCTCGCGCTCCTCCGCTGTAAACGCGCTCAACACCGCGTTGGCGTCAATGGGCGGCTCTTCGCTGACGTAGTGGTAAATCCAGTCGTAAAGCACGAACTTGACGCCCGCTTCCAACGCACATTTGCCCAGCGCGATCTGTTCGCCCACGCTCAGCGTGTGGCCGGTGGGGTTATCCGGCGAGGTAATCACGATGCCCAGCACCTGTCGCCCGCCTTGCTTTTGCGCAAACTCTACCGAGGCGCGGATCGTGTCCTCGGTGTAGCGCCAAGCGTTGTCCGCCTCCCCGGGGGCCAACAGCACGTTTGCGCCGACCGCATACGGCCCCCAATTGTAGCTGACCCAGGGCACACGCGAGACGATCACCACGTCGCCCACGCGCCCCGAACCGAGCGCAATCATTGCGGTGTAGGCCTTGAGCAGCGCGTCGCGTCCGCCGACCGCCGCCACCACGTTAGCCGTCCCCCAGCCAAGCGCGGGGTCGAGCTGCCAATATTGCTCCACAACCGAGCGGCGGAAAACGTCCGCGCCATACGGAAAGTCGTAGCCCGTGCCGTGCTCCTTGTGCAACTCGTTGGCGCGGTCGAGAATCTCTGCCGAGACGCCCGGCAACGACGCGCCGCCGTCTCCTTGCGAAGCGTCGTAGATCGGGGCGTCTGCGCCCGCTTGCTCGCGATATTTTTTCAACGAGAGCTTGATCATAAACATACGCGAAGGCGGGATCGCGTACAAATGGCTCGGGTACGGGTCAACGGGGATTAAATTTTCTTCCGGCACAACAAAACGCGGGGTGTCGCTGGCGCTCATTATATCCTCCAACGCTGAATAGTCGTTCCATTCCAACACATGCCCCCTATCATACCGCAGCGCGCCCGATCTGCGTGCGCCGATATGGTCAGGGTGTACAAATCTTCACAAAGATCGCAACGGCAAATGCCCCGCTTCTAGACGCCGCTGCAACCAGCGCCGCCATGGCGGGTTTGGGGGAGGGACGTCCGCGTCGCCGAGCGCCTCGGTCACCGTGCGCCCCAGCCACAGCCCGACATAGTACGCCAGCACCGCCAGCGCGTAGCCCGTGATCACGTCCGGCGTGTTGTGGCGCGCCGTTAGCACGGTGGAGGCGCTGATCAGCGTGGCGAGCGTCGCCCACACCGCCAGCACCCGCCAGCGGGGCCGGAAGCGGATCACAAAGCACATATTCAGCAGCGCGTAGAACACATGCTGACTGGGCGCGGCGTTGTGGGTGCTGAAGGCGGCGTCTGCTTCGTAGGACTGGCGCAGCAGCCGCGCAAAAAGCCCGTCTCCGCGCACGTCTTCCGGCACGGGCTTGGTGACATAGGTCGGCAGGAAGATATAGATCGCGTAGCCGATCACCAGCGCGGTAACCAGCGCGAACACATATTGCCGATAGAGCAAGGTCGGCATATTCAGCAGCGCCCACAGCGGCACAAGCACCGTCAGCGCGATACCCAATCCGTAGGGCACAAGCCAAACCCCGCGCGGTGTCAAGTGTTGGTCTACGGCGGCAATTTGCAGTTCCCAGCCATCGGTGGGCGCGCGCAACTGTGCATTAAGCGCGTTGATGACGAAAAACTGCGCTTGTAAAACCATAAGCAGCGCGGCCACCGCCCAGCGGTTTTGCAATACACGCCGCACAAGCGGCTTACGCGCGAAACGCGCGATCCATGTTTGCATAGTGCGTTTACACCCTTCGGTCTGTTCCAAGTTTGTAAGATCGCCGTAGTGTGGAATAGCTCCCTAACACCTCATATCCCCAATACGCGCAGCGAGCTTTCGCGTTGCGCTAACAGCCGTGCGGCACAGAGATATTGGGCAGCGCGTCCAGCGCCGACACGTCCAACTCGTAGCGCAAGTAGAGCGTCCCTGTGACCGTTGAGCCGTTCCGATCCGCCCAAAGCAGATGCACACGCGAAACCTGCGCGGTCACTTCATAGCGCACCGCCGCGTTGATCTGCGGCGCAATCCACAAGTCGGCTTCCAATTGGACCTGACTCTCCGGATAGCGCGCAACGGCGGGCAAACGCACGGCTTCCGGCGCAAAAGTGTATTGCCATGCGGCCAACCCCGCAATTTCTTGGCGGTGGCCGGTAGGCACGGCGCGCGTCACGCCACCGATCAGCTCGCCGGCGGAAAGATCGGCGACCGCCGAGCCGATCTCCCGCCCGCCGAGATCCACCGTGCACGCGCCGTTCACGTCCACGATGTAATAATCGTTCGACCAGCGCACGCCTTCCAGCTTGAGCAGCGCGTCATGGGGCAAAAAAGCGCGCCCCTGGGCTTGGAGCACGACACGGCGTTTTTGCCCGGGTTCGTCTCCTTCCACGCGCACGGTGAACTCTCCGTGCACAGCCTCTCCACTCGCGTCCAACGTGCCATCAAAGACGCCGTTCACCGTATAAGCCCAACCCTGATGTTGGGCCAAGTTGCGGTCAATGGTGCTAAAATCCACCTCACCGAAGGGCGCAGGAGGGGCGTTTTCGGTTAAGAAGAGCGCGGTCGGCCAGGTGGTCGGGTCAACGCGCGTAGGGAGCGGGCGGTTTTCGGTTTTTTCGGGGGAGCTACATGCGCCGGTGAGCGCCATAAGCAGCAAAATAAGCATGAGTCGGCTCAGGATTCTTTGTGCGCCACTTACTAGACGATGTGTTTTCCTTGACCTTAACGTGTCCGGATCGTTCATTGTCGGTCAAACCTTTCTAGCCATATGGTCAGACTTTGTTGTTTGTCTGTTCAAAGTGTGAGCCTTAACAATTTCTAAGCAAACCTTCACTGAATCATTATGCATCGGTCTAGGATACCGCGCGGAAATATGATATACTTAACTTGTCTAGAGTTTTCTAGACCTTATAACGCTTGATTTTTTGTTTTCGATGTTGCTGTGGCTAAAATCAAGCGTTTGCGGTTCTGGGGCGGAGTGGTGGTGTGCTATTTAGGCTGTCGTTTCTTACTCACTTTTCTTTTGATCTGCGTAGTGCAAAACAAGTAGCAAGGAATGAGGTATGAATACCAAGCCTTTCATCACCCCTGAACAAGCCCTCGAATTTGTTACCGGCACGCCTTTCGAACGCTTTAGCGAAAAAATCGAAGGGAAGCCGGTGGTTATTTTGTACCCACGTCACCGTAAGCGTGGGGCACTTGTGGCGATGTTCTTGCGCTATTACCAACAAAATACGCTCTACTACAGCCTCGACGAAGACCAAGCTACACTCCGCACTTGGCTGGACCGCTTGATGTACGACGAAGACCTGGCCCCGCTTTTCGGCACGCAAACGCTGGCCGCTCTGGGGCTGGAAGCCTCTCCCGAAGAACTGGCCGAAGCCTTCGGCGCAGACCTCGCCAACGCGCTGGACGGCAAGCCGTTTATGCTCTTCCTCGACCAGTTCGACCATTTGGCGATGGACGAAGACGCCAATCGTTTCTTCATGGCCTTGCCAGAAGCGCTGCCCAAACACGTGCAAGTGGTGGTTAACGCGCGTTTGTTAGGTTTGCGCCCCTGGAACGATCTTATTTTAGCAGGCCAGGCGGCGGTCATCGGCAACGAGCCGGCAATGAACGGCGGCATCTACGGCCACGACCCCAAACTTGGACAACTGGAAGTATACGCCCTGGCCGGCGGCCATGTCTATATTGACGGGCGACCGGTCACGCGCTGGGAAGGCAGTTTGCCTCGCCATCTCTTCTATTACTTCGTTGATCATCCGATGGTCACGAGAGATGAAATATTCTCCATCTTCTGGCCGAAACTGGGCGTCAAGGAAGCAACGAATGTGTTCCATGTGACTAAACGGAAGATCAGCGAACGGCTCGGACACGAACTTACACAGTATTCGGCAGGGTTCTACACGCACTCGCCCCGTCTGATGATCCATTACGACGTGCAACTGTTCGAAGAGTCCGCTCGCCAAGCGCTTAATAGTGAAACTGACGCTCCGACATTGTGGTATAACGCGGTGAAGCTCTATCGTTCGGATTTCCTCCCCAAGTTGGACTTGCCCTGGATCAGAGAGCGGCGCGCGGCTTTACGCCAGCAATACGCCCAAGTCTTAATTAATCTGGGAAGATACCATAGGGGAAATAACGATT
>JALSSH010000052.1 GCA_026984385.1 Ardenticatenia bacterium
AGCACGCCCACGCACAAATTATGCACGTCTTTGGCTAAGTGTTGCTCAACGGTGTGCGTGCCCGTTTCCACCAACTGGGAGCTGTTGAAGTCAATAATGCGCAACTGCTGGCCGTCCCAATAGACGTGCTCCAGCTTGTGGTCTAAGTACACAATGCGCCGCGCGTGCGCCTCATGCAAAAAATGCGCGAACTGCATCGCCAAGTCGATCCCCTCTTCGGTGGGCAAACGGCGGCGTCCGTGCGCGTTGTTCGGCTTCATCACGTAAAACAAGCTAAAGCGGCGCGGCAACAGCTCCAACGCCAGATAGGGGCGCCAGCCCCGCGCGCTATAGGGGTAAAGCTGCTCGCGAAAGGCCGCCACGTCTTGCCCCAACGCCACGATCTCGCCCCCTTCCGGACGTTCGGCAGCGGCAGAGACAAAGCCGCAATCGTAAAGTTTGACCGCGACGGGACAATCTTCCAGCCGCATGAGCAAATCCGCCTCGTTGACAAAGGCGCGCGCCTCCCATTGCGGCGAGCCGTCATCGGAAAGATGCTCGGGGCGCATCACCTTAAAGGCCACCTGCCGCCCACTGGTGCGCTCTTCGGCTTCCAACACGCGGGCGTAGTGCCCCAGCGCGAAAGTGTCGATCATGTTGCCGATTTGGTAGCGCTCGGCCAGCGCCTGTTCGCGTATCTCCATCGTCGGTATGGAACGCTCCTCAACGTCCGATCACGGGATTTCGTCGCGCGGGTTGAAGTTGACCGCCAGCGTGTGCACGTTGACCGTCACATTCGGCCCGCTCACAAACAGCAACAAGGTTAGCGGCTCACCCTGCGGATACAAAACGACCGAGTCCCCCAAGCGCCGCTCGTCCACATAAAAGCTGATCGTGTAGGGGCTGGTGCGGCGCAACGAAAGCGTCACTTGCGGGTCGGCGAGCGGGTATTCGGTGGAAGCGCGGAACGTCCCGTTTTGGTTCAAGCCCAGTTGTGCAATGCCCGCCGCGCCGATCTGCACCTGGCCGATAGTCTGCTCGTCGTTGGCGTTGGCGATGCCCAGCCCAAAAGCCACCGCGCCCGTTTCCAGCGCCTGCGGCGCGTAGTCTGCCAGCTCCAAAACCGCGTCCACACGCCGCAAACTGCCCGCCGCCCCGGGGCGGAAAAGCGCGTCCAACAGCGCGGGCGGTATCTCGATCAGCAACGTATCCAATCCCGCCTGGGCGGTGGAAAGCACCCATACGCCCCCCGCCCCAGGGACAAACGCGCCGCGCGGCCAGGGACGCTCTGCTTGCGGGAGCGCGCTCAAGGCCGCGAGCAAGTCGCTTTCGTCGGCGGGCGCGGCGGCGACCGCTTGCGGCGTGTCCGTCGGCGCGGGCGTGTCGGTGGGAACGCGCGTGCTGGTCGGGATCAGTGTGGGGGTGGCGGTCGGTGTGGGCGGCGGCGTGGTCGGGATGACAAACGGCGTCGGCGTGGCGCTCGGCACAACGGCGAGCGCGTCCGAAGTCGGCGCGGGCGGGGTGGGAGAGGGCGCGGTCGGGGTGAGGCTCGGCGTGGCCGAAGCCGCCACCACCAGCGGCGCGGCCTCCGTCGGCGAAGCGACGTTTGCCGCCGCCGTCGCGGGCGGCAAGATAATCGGCTCGTTGGGGCCGACCGCCCGCCGTCGCCAGACCATCAAGGCCCCAAAGGCCACCAACGCCACCAACGCCAACCCGATAATCCAGTTCCAGGGCAACTCGCGCGGCGCGGTTTCCGTCCGCGCTCTGCGCTCACGGGCAGAGGCGGGCGCAGGCAACGGCTCGGCGTCCCCTTCCAAATACGCCACATCGTCGGCGGGCGGCGGGGGCACGTCGCCCCCTGCCCCTTCCAGCGGGATCACGGTCGCCTCGTCCACGTCCGGCGGCAACTGCTCGGTGAGCTGTTCCCAGTGGCGGAAAAGCGGATAGGCGGGGTGGTCGGCGATGAAGAGCGAGGCAAAATGGCGGCTGAAGGCGGCCAGCTTTTCGTCGCGCGTCATGCGCTGTGTGGTGTACGTTTCCAGCACCGCCGCGTACATCTCCCGCCACTGGCGCAATTGATGCACGTAGTCCGACCCCAGCCGCTGCAAGGTCAACGCCACGATGCCCTCGTGCGCCTCTAACACGGCGGGATCGGGTTCGGCGGCGGTGGAAGCGGCGGCCTGCTCGATCTTGAGCCGCAATTGGTGCAACGCCGCCGCGTCGTCTCGCAAGGAGGCCAGCCACTCCAAAAACGGCGCGATCTCCAGCCCCGCGCTCTCGGCGGCCTCTTGCGCGTGTGTCAGCGCGCTTTCCAGCGCTTGGCGCGCCGCGTAAAAGTCCCCATCTGACCAGTGGCGCAAGGCCTCGTTGACCTGCGCGACGGCGTGCTCCACGCCCGCGAGCATCTCACCGGCCAGCGGCACGTTGATCGCTTGGCGCACTCCGTCCAGGTCGGTCGGGCGGCGAACCGCGTTCAGCGCGCGTTGGGCTTTTTGGATAAGCAGGCGGCTAGTCAGCGCGCGGTCGAAAATCTGAAAGGCGCGATGGGTGCGTGCCGCGTCAAAACAGCGGAGCGCCGCCTCTCGCCAAAAGCTGGCGTCGTCCAAGCGGTCGTCGAAAAGCGCCAACATGCCCCGCAGCACATGATGCAAATAGAGCGCCCGCCAGCCCGCGCTGCTGCTTTGTTGCATAGGGACGACCAAGCCGCGCTTCATGGTCTTGAGGTAAACTTCGGTGTTGGGCATCTGCTCGGCGAAGGTGCGGCGTTCGCGTTCCTCGTCGCTAAGCAGCACGGCCAACGCCGCAGCTTCGGCCTGATCGGTTTGAGCGGGGTCTTCGCAACCGCCAGCCGCCGCCCAGCCGTCTAACAGCTCGCCCAGGCGGATCAAGCGGTCGGCGGCCAGCCGTTCGCCGTCGGTGCGCGCCAGCTCACGCGCTCGGCGCCCGCTTTCCGCCGCTTGGATGCCGTCCCCGCGATCCCAAGCGCGCCACCCCTCGATCAATTTGTCCGCCAGCGCCTCGTTGGGGCTGAGCTTTTCCGCGTGCGCCGCGTCCGGCACGCGGTTGGCGAGCGCGCCCAGCCACGCGGCGATGTGCTCGTTGATCGGGCGGACAGTCTCGGCGGCCTGTTGCAAAACGTCTACGGTCGGCGCACGTCGCCCCAGCGCCAAGTAGTTGACGGCGGTCGTCCAACCTTCGGCGGCCTGCTGGATCGCTTCGGCCACCGCGTGCAGTTGTGGATCGGGCAGGTCGTCCAAGTAGGGACGCAAGAAATGCGCCACGTCCTCGAACCAGTCGCGCAAGTTTTTCCCGTCCGCGCGCGGGCGAAAGCTCCCCGCCGCGCCGACCGCCTGGTGCACCTCATCGAAATAGTCGTGTAGCGCCTCAAAATGTGGGCTGGTTGGGTCAACCGCCGCCGCTTGGCGCAAATAGTCCGCCGCCGCCTGCGGATCGCTGAAGACATGGCGGCCCACCTCTTCTAAGCGTGCCACGATCTCGCCACACGCGCGTTCGGCGCGCACCACCGCCGCCAACGCCTCATCGGGCGCGCGCTCGGCTTCTAGGGCCTCTTCCAAACGCCCGAGCGCGTCGGCGACCTGCTCGTAGATCACGGCCAGGCCGGTGAGGCCGCTCAGCGGCGGGCGTTCCAGTTCCGCCTCGACCGCGTCCAGAGCGGCGCGCGCGTCTTCCCCTGCGCCCAGCTCACGCAGCCGCACCAGATGCGGACGCAGCAGCACCACTTGCGGCACGTGCACGGCCAATTGCTCGGCCAACAGCCATTGCAAGCGGCGGGCATCTGCGCGGCCCTCCGGCGTGGTGAGCAACACGCGCCCCGCTTCCACCACGTCCGCGCCGAAAAGCGCATCCAGCGCGCGCGAAAAGCCTTGCGGCGGCGGGGCAATGTGCGCCTCTTCTAGCGCCGCCGTCGCCGCGATCAAAAAGCGCAGCAGCGGCGCGTTTTCCTCGCCGGCGCGGGGCTGCAGTTCGTGCAGCAAGGCCAGCGCGCGCGCCCAATTGGCGCTTTCCAAATAGATGCGGATCGCGTCCAAGTCCGCTTGGAACTGAATCTGCTGCAAGTGCTGCGCGATCTCTTCGTCCAGGGCGCGCGCCTGTGGGAAGCCCGGGTCCATCGCCAGGGCTTCGGCCAGCTCTTCGCGCAACGCCTCCAGCTCTTGCTGGCTGGCGGTGGGGCGAACGCGCTTGCGCACGCGCGCAACCCTCGCGTCGCGCTCGCGTTCCAGCGGCGCGCGATAGTCGGCCAGCGCGTGGCGCAGCTCCTCAATTGTGCCGAAGCGCTGTTTGGGGTCTGGGTGCACGGCGCGCGTGATGATGCCGCGCAGTTTGGGGGAAATATGCTCGGCGTCCGCCCCGAAATTGACAAAAAAGCCCTCGTCCTCCTCCTCAGGCGCGCTCACAGCAAGGCGGCTGCCGCCCGTCAGGATAAAGTAGAGCAACTCGCCGCACTGGTAAATGTCGCTGGCGCGGTTGGCGGTGGGCAAAGCGCCCGGCTCGTCCAGAAAAACCGCGTTGCCCCAGTCAATGACCTTGAGCTGATAGCTTTCGCGCTCCCAAAAAAGGTGCTTGGCGTCCACGTCGTTGTAGATCACCTGGCGGTCGTGGGCATAGGCCAGCAAGTCCAACAGCCGATCCACGATCACGAGCACTTCCAGCTCCGGCAAGCGCTCGCCGTGTCGTGCTGCTTCCAAGACCATCTCCTCAACAACACGCCCGCGCGCTCTGTCCATGACGATGTAGGCGTGCGTGTGGCCGCCCACGCGGAACGTGCCGCTGCCGCGCAGTTCGGTGAGCACGGGGTGGCCGGAAAGCCGCTCCAAGGCTTGGCGCTCGGTGCGGATACTGACCTCTTGGCCGGCGCGCATCGGCGGGGCGTCTTGCGGCGCGGGGCGCTTGATCACGACCGGGCGGTCGCTGTCCAGCGTGTCATAGGC
>JALSSH010000053.1 GCA_026984385.1 Ardenticatenia bacterium
TGGAGGGCAACGTCGGCAAGGTGCGGTCGGGTGGTGGATTGGGCGGCGGTTGCAGCTCAACGGGCGGCGGCCAGGGGTGCGCGTACAGGTTGAGCGGCAGGCCGCCAAAGCGCACTTTGGGCTGGTCTTCCAGGCGCATCCAGCGGCGCGGCGCGTCTAAGTCCTGTTGAAAAGCGGGATACGTCGGGCCGATGCTGCTGAGCATATGCCAGTTGGCCGCGATCAAAGGGATGGGGTTGTAGGTGGTGCGATAGTCGGCGCTGCGAAGCTCCAAGTGGAGATGTGGCCGCGAGCCGCACGAGCCATCCGGATCGCCGGAGTAGCCGATCACCTCGCCGCGCTGCACGGTGTCCCCCAGCCGAATATCGGCGTTGCGAGAAAGGTGGCCGTAGAGCGAAGCGTAGCCCGTGCCCGGGTGGTCTAGAACGACGTTACGCGGCCCCGCGCCAAAAAACTTGGAGTTGATCGCCACAACCACGCCGTCCCCGATCGCCCGAACGGGCGTGCCGCAAGGCGTTTCAAAGTCGATCCCGAAGTGCAGCCCCTGGCCGAACTCGTACCACACATCGCCGTAGTTGAAGGCGGCGATAGTGTTGCCGTAGTGTTGCTGATAAAGCCAGGTGGCGGGGCCGGCGGGTTCGGCGAAGGGAAGTGAAAACGGCGGCGGATCGGGCGTGAGCGGTTGGGCGTGGGCGCTCCAGGGCGCGGCCAATGCGACGACCACGAACGCCAGTGCCGCTAATGTCCGTCGCGCTGCGCTATGCCGTGTGCTCATCGCTTGCGCGCGCGTCCTCCAACACGTAGAGCATGGCCTCGCCAAACAGATTCGGCCACGCGCGCCGCAAGAGCGGCACGCCCCGATAGGCCTCCTCGTGCACAACGCGAAAGCCCATTTGCCGCGCCCACCAGCGGAAGTCCAGCACCGTCCAGAAGCGCAGATGCTCTCCGGGCGTCACCACCCATTGGAGCGGGAAGCGCCCCAAGAGCAAGCGCAAGCGGTGCAGGTAGTAGCCGGTGTTGGGGATGGTGACGATCAGGTGGGCGGCGCGGTCCCGCAGCGTGTTGAGCAGATGTTCGGGGTCCGGCAGGTGCTCGATAATCTCGCTCATGATGATAGCGTCGTAATGGGCTTCGAGTTGCTCTTCGAGCGGCTGGTTGAGATCGGCCAGCGTGACGTTTAGCCCTTGCGAGCGGCAAAACTCAACGGCGTTGGGCGAAATATCTACGCCGTAGCCTTCCAATTGGCGCGCCTCGATCAAATACTTGAGGATCGCTCCGTCGCCGACGCCCAGGTCGAGCACCTTTGCGCCGACGGGCAACACCCGCGCCATCGCCTCGGCGCGCGCGCGTCGGAAAGGCGAAAGTACCCCCATCGAGCGCGCCGCTTTGGCGTCCCAATACTCGTCGTAGTCCGGCACGCCGACGCGCGCGGTGTGGGGGTAAATGAAAAGGCGGCGCACCGCGCGATACTGGTTTGCCAGCCAAATATAAGGGGGAAATCGGCGCGCAACGCGCTTGAACGCTTGCATCCGCTCTTGTGTCCTCGGCCTGGGTGGGGGCGGCAAGATACGCTGCGGCCTGAGCGCACCTTGCCGCCGTCTCTGCTCTGCTACTTATACTCGCCGGAGCTAAAGACGTAGACGTAGGGCGTTTCGTAGCCGCCGTCCTCGCTCCACGTGAAGGCCCAGTGCGCGTCGGTGATGCTCAAGTTGACGCAGCCGTGACTGTGCCGATAGCCGAAACCGTCGTGCCAATAAGTGCCGTGCAGTGAGATCGCGTTGTCAAAATACATCACCCAGGGCACATTTTCCAGCGAGTAGAAATCTTCTTGGCCTTCTGCGCCGCTCATATTGCCGTTGCGCTGACGTGACCAGACCTTGAAGAGGCCCTCGTTGGTCTCCCAATCCTCCAGACCGGAGGAAACCAGCGTCGCAAAAACCGGCGTGTCCTCTTCGTAGGCGACCATCACCTGCTCGTAAAGGTCAACGGCGAACCAACGCCCCTTGACTTGCGGCGGGCGCTCCACAAAGAGCACGCGCGCCACGCTGGTTTGGCGCACCCAGGCCTCCGGCCCGACCAAATACCATTCCCAGCCGTTGACTTCCGCCGTCGCAAAGATGTTGACGCGCCGATAGCGCGGGATCAATTCGCGGGATTGGTCACCGGCGGCGCCCGGGTACGGGCTGGGGTAGGTGGGCACAAGCACCCAGGCCATCGGATACTTCAGTTCGCCGTCCAAATAGACACCGGCAAACTCGCTTGGGCGCACGACCGCGAGCTGGTTAGCGGGCATCCATTGCCCGGGGTTGATCTGAATCCAATCCCCTTGCACGCCGCTGATGGTGACGTAGGTAAACCCTTCGGCGATCTCTCCGATCGGGTTGCCGCCCGGCGCGTCGTAGATTGTGGCTGCCCCGCCAACGACTTTGCGGAAAGCAAAACGCGCGATCTCGTCCATATTCGGCGGCAGAGGGCGCACGTTCGGCTCTGGGTGGAGCAGCATTTCGTCCAGCAGCAACTGGTACTCAACGGTGGGCAAACCCGCCGTGCAACCCGGGCCGTTGGGGTTGCCCAGGCAGAGGGCACGGTCGGGGCCGGCAGCCCGGGCTTGCAGGGGCACAAAGGCCGCCAGCGCCCCCAACAACGCCGCGAGCAGGGTCAAGGTGAAGATCGGGCGACGACGAGACACGGTGTGACCTCCTGGGAAATTTCGACTAGGAACGTTCCGATGTTCCTATTGTAGCAAAGCCTCTTTTCCCCTGGCACACGCCCGCCCTACGCTTGTGCGGCTTCTTCGGCAGCCAGCCGTTGTACAAAATACGCGATGCGCATCTTCAGCGCGCTGAAAACCTCGCGGGCGATAGTGCGCTGTTCCTCTTCTGTGCGCCCCTCTTCGAGCGGGTCCGGCAATGACCAATGGATAAATTCCGCCCCCTCGAACTCATCCAGCACCGCGCTTTCGTGCACGATGTCGCACACGGTGATCACATAGTCAAACGGCGTCTCTAAAAGGGCCTCATAGCTCTTGACGTGGAAATCAAAGGACGTGATCCCGTTTTCTGCCAGCAACTCCAGCCCCAAGTCTAAAAGCGGCTCGTGTTCCTGGTCTATGCCCGCGCTGAAGGCAAGTAGCGAATGGGGAGCAATATGGCGCGCCAGCGCTTCGGCCAACATCGAGCGGATGCCGTTGCGTCGACAAAGGAAAAGCACGCGGCGCGGGCGCTTGAGCGTGGGGAGTTGGGCGTCGTCTTGCGGGCTGTGGAAAGCCCACCATTCGCGGCACTCGCGCATGGTATCTAGGCGCGGCCCGTAATAGTGTCGTCGCGCGTCCCCGATGCTGCGGTGGATCTGCACCAGCCCGCAACCGGTCATAATGTTGAGGTGATGGGAAAGCAGATTTTGCCGTAGGCCGGTGATATCCATCAGCTCGGAGTTGGTGCGGTCGCTTTGCAACAGCAAGTTGAAGATGTGCAGACGGTTTGGGTCGGAAAGCGCCTTGAAAATGTCGAGCGTTTGCTCTTCGGAAAGTGGCATAGCTTTTGGCACGCCGAAAAATCGCCCTGATGCGGGCAGGGTGGCGTGCTCCTCCTTTCTGGTGATTTGCATGGTGCGGACGCATTGCCGCTTTAGCAACGCCTGTTGTGCACTATTTCACTCTTCATTGTAACTTATTTCGTCGCTTTGCAGGGTATGCATCACTTGTTCGATCAACCATTGCAAATTGGCGTTGCGCACGGCTTCCAACGCCGCCCCGCACGCAAATTCCGCCGCCGCCATATCGCCTTGGCGTTCGGCTTGGTGCGCGGCCAAAAGCCATGCCAGGGCGCGTTCGTCGCCGTTGGGGTGCTCGGTGCTGAGCTGGTGGGCTTGGGCTTCCAGCGTGTGCAAGAGCGCGCGGATCGCGTCGGCGCTGCGTTCCGGTTGGTTAAGCTGCGCGTGAGCGTAAGCGATCAGCGCGTAGACAAAGGCGCGATCTTTCAGCGTGGCGTTGTCGCTGCGGTCCAGCAACTGCAAGGACTGTTGCGCCGCGCGCAACGTCTCGCGCCGCCGATCCAGCTCGTCGAGCGTTTCACGCAGCGCGGCAGAAGCGCGCCGCGACATGTTCGCGTAGACCGTCACCTTTTGATAGTATTCGGCGGCTTGTTCCAAGTCCCCCTGCGCGCGGTAGGTATCCGCGATGGCTTGCAGTGTGGCGCTGACCCGCGCATCGCTGCGCGGCGCGTGTTCGGATTCCAGCGTGAGCGCCTCTTGGAGCGCGGTATGCGCCTCGGCGAACTTGCCCGCTTCCCGATAGAGCCGCCCGAGCGTGCGCAGTGTTTCAGCGTAGGCGGCGGGTTGCAAGCGCCTATCCATATAAACGAGCGCCTCGTGATGCCGCGCGACGGCCTGCTCCAGCGCGCCTTCGGCCTCGTGCGCTTGGGCCAGCGCTTGCAGCGTGCGCACAATGCGGGCGTTGACCTGCTGCGGTTGCACCTTTTCGATCTCCAGCGCCTCCGCCAGTGCGTTTGCGGCTTCTGCGGGGCGGTTTGCGGCCAGCAACGCCGCCCCGAGTGCGCGCCAGGTTTCAGCGCGCGCGGGCGTGCCCGCCGGATGGTGGCGCAAGGCCTCCTGATACGAGCGCTCGGCGTCGGCGTAGTGCCCCTGTTGGCGGTAGGCTTCTGCGATGGCGTGGTGGGTGAGCGCCAGCTCTTGCGGCGATTGCTCGGGCAGCTCAGCGGAAAGCGTGAGCGCCTCTTGCCAGACCTCGCGCGCCTCGTCGTAGCGCTCCATCTGGGCGTAGGCGCGTCCCAAGCTGCGCAGCGTCTCGATGCGCTCGCGCACAAAGGGCGGCACGGGCAAACTTTCTAGCGCGGCCTGATAGTTTTGCACGGCCAGCGTGTAATGTTCGGCTTGGCGGTGCACGTCGCCCA
>JALSSH010000054.1 GCA_026984385.1 Ardenticatenia bacterium
CCGCCCGTAAAGCAACCGCAAGCCGATCTCCACCGCCACAACCGCCGTGCTCAGCGTGGCGAGCATCTCCAGCACCAGCGCGGAAAGAAACGCGATACGGAGCACGCTCATTGTGGCGAGACGAAAACGGTCGCTGATCTGGGCGATGGTGGCGATCTCGTCGCGGCTGCGCCCGAAAATTTTGAGCGTGCTCAGCCCTTGCAGCGCGTCCAGGAAGTGCGCGCTCATGCGGCTGAGCTGTGTCCATTGGCGCTGGGATTGTGCGCTGGCGGCTTTGCCGATCAGCACCATGAAGAAGGGGATCAGGGGCGCGGTCAGCAGCAGCACCACGCCGCTGAGCGTGTCCAGAGGAAAGATCACGGCCAGCATCGCCAGCGGGATCATCACGCTGAGCGCCAGTTGGGGGATGTATTCGCTCAAATAGGCTTCCAGCGCCTCGATCCCTTCGGTGGCGGTGTTAGCCAGTTCGCCGCTGCGCTCGGCGCGCGCATAGGTGGGGCCGAGCGCCAGCAAATGCGCAAGAAGCCGCTCGCGCAAGTCCAGCTTGACGCGCGCCGCGACGTGGTGCGCGCTGACCGTTTGCGCCCAGAGCAGCGCCGCCCGCACCCCGATCACCGCGCCCAACGCTGCCAACAGCGGCCACAGCTCCGCCAGCCCGCGCCCGTCCAAAAAGGCGCGCGTCACGGTGCGGCTGAGGTAGTGGGCTTGGGCGACCAGCGCCAACCCCGCCAACATCCCGAACCCGATGGTGAGCGCTAGAGCTGTGCGCACGGTGCGCAACTCGCGCATCAAGCGACGGTCTATGTTCATGGCGTGTGTTCCTTGTCGTCAGTGCGGGGCGATCATACGCGGGTGAGGGAGGGGCGTCAAAAAGAGAGGCGCGGCAAGCCGCCGCGCCCCGATGCCAAATACATGCCCCTTGCGCGGGCTAGTATTCCAACTCCGACTTGCCGGAGATGCGCTGCCGGAAGACCCAATAGGTCCAGGCTTGGTAGATGAGCATGATCGGCACAAGGATCAGCGCGACAATGGTCATCACCTGGAGCGTTTTGCCGCTGGCCGAAGCGTTGTCTACGGTCAGGTTATAGTCCGGATTGGTGCTGGAGATCATTACGTTCGGGTAGAGCATCCAGAAGAACGTGACGACCGAAAAGACGATGGTCAAGGAAACGGCCAAGAAGGCCTTGCCGAAGCTGTTTTCTCGCAGCGCCCAGCCTGCCCCGAGCATCGCCAGCGCGGCCAACACCGGCGCGATCCCCGGCACAATGCCTTTGTCGCTCATCACATCCACAAACACATAGTGCGCCACCACCAGCACCGCCAGGATCACCAGCACCGGTTGCCAGGACTTTTTAGCCAGCGCCTCGGCGCGTTCGCGCACGTCGCCGTCGGTCTTCATGCTGAGGAAGACCGCGCCGTGCAAAGTGAAGATCGCCAAGCTGGCGATGCCGGTGAGCAGCGTGTAGGGGCTGAGCAGGTCAAAGAAGTTGCCCGTAAAGTTCATGTCCGGCCCGATGGGCGTGCCCTGAACGAGATTGCCGAAGGCCACGCCCCACAACAGCGCCGGTAGCAAGCTGCCGATAAAGATCATCCAGTCCCAGAAGGAGCGCCAGGTTTTGCCCTCTTCTTTGCTGCGGAACTCAAAGGCCACGCCGCGCAGGATCAACGCCGCCAGAATCAGCAGCAGCGCCAAGTAAAAGCCGCTGAAGAGCGTGGCGTACCACTGGGGGAAGGCGGCGAAGATCGCGCCGCCGGCGGTGATCATCCAAACTTCGTTGGCGTCCCAGTGGGGGCCGATGGTGTTGATGATCACACGGCGATCCTCGTCCGTTTTGCCCAAGAAGGGCAAAAGGATGCCGACGCCGTAGTCAAAGCCTTCTAGGAAGAAGAAACCGACAAAAAGCACACCGATCAGAATGAACCAAAGGTCTTGCAGTCCCATTGTTGCCTCCCCCTTGTGTTACGCAGCCGCTTGAGCGGTGGCCTGCGGCGCGTTCCCTTCGAGACCTTCCGGCCCGAGGACGCTGTATTTTTTCAGCAGGTAAATATCCGCGAACATCAGCACGGTATACAGCAGTGTGAACGTGATCAGCGAGGCGGCGACCATGCCCGCCGACACGTTCGGCGAGACGGCCTGGTCGGTGCGCAACAAGCCGAACACGATCCAGGGCTGGCGCCCGATCTCGGTCATAATCCAGCCGGTGCTGTTGGCGATGTAGGGGAGGAAAATAGCCCAGGGCAGCCATTTGAGGAAGGTGGTGGCTTGGGCAAACGTGCCTTTCCAGAAGAGATAGGCGGCATACAGCGCCATTGCCAGCATGAGCAACCCTGCGCCCACCATGATGCGGAAGGACCAGTAGGTGGTCATCACCGGCGGGCTGTAGTCAATCGGCACGCCGCGTTTGTCACGTGGGCGGTATGTGTGCGCGTATTCCTTTTGCAGATCGTTGATGCCCTTGACCTCGCCATCCAATTTGTTATAGGCCAGCAAGCTGAGCATACGGGGGATTTTGAGGTAGCTGTTTTCGCCAAAAGCGAAGAGCGAGAAGGAGGCGGGGTCTTCGCTTTCGTAAAGGGCTTCAGCGGCGGCCATCTTCATCGGCTGGGTCTTGACCATGTGCTGAGCTTGCAGGTGGCCGACCAGCACCACGAAGATAATGCCTACCACGCCGTAGATGGCGGCCACGCGCGCCGACTTGAGGAAGAAGTCGCGTTCCTTTGTTTTGCGCAGCAGATGCCAGGCGCTGATGCCCAGCACGAAGAAGGCGGCGGTAGTCATGGCGGAAGTGAAGACGTGCGGCCATTGCAAGATCACGTTGGGGTTGGTGGCAACTTTTAGGAAGTCGTCCATCTTCACGTAGCCGGTTTTGGGGTCAATGGCGTAGCCGAGCGGCTCTTGCATAAAGGAATTGGCGATCAGAATCCACAGCGCGGAGAGGTTCGAGCCGATGGCGACCAGCCAGACCGAGGCCAAGTGCACCTTTTTGGGCAGCTTGTCCCAGCCGAACATCCACACGCCGATAAAAGTGGATTCTAGGTAGAAGGCGAGCAGCGCCTCGATAGCAAGGGGTGCGCCGAAGATATCGCCCATGAAGCGGGAGTATTCCGACCAGTTCATGCCGAACTGGAACTCCTGGACGATGCCGGTCACGACGCCCATAGCGAAGTTGATCACAAAGAGCTTGCCCCAGAACTTGGTCATGCGTTTGTAGGTCTCGTCGCCGGTGACATGCCACATGGTTTGTATGATGGCGATGAGCACCGAAAGCCCCAGGGTAAGCGGGACGAAAAAGAAGTGATACACGGTTACAACGCCGAACTGGAGTCTTGCGAGGTCTAATGCATCCACAACATATCCCTCCCAAAAAAGTTTTACTTGCGGGGCGAACCTGTACGAAGACGTGCCGCCCCGACCAGCGGAGAGGCTCACACATCGTTAGTATATGATTTTCTTATAAATAAGGCAACAGTTGATAAAAATATCTGTTAATTTTGATGTTGATCGTTTGCGAGAGACTATGCCGATGATTAGGCACGCGGGGCAGGGCTGGGGTACAATGCGGCGGGTGATTGGCATTGTGGAAAGTTGGGTGAGACATGCGAACTGTAGAATGGACATCGGAAGGCCGCGTGCGCATGGTGGATCAGCGACAGATCCCCTGGCAGTTGCAGTTTGTGGAGTACAACGACTACCGAGACGTGGCGGCGGCGATCTCGGATATGGTGGTGCGGGGAGCGCCCGCTATCGGTGTGTCGGCAGCTTTTGGCATGGCGCTGGCCGCGCGGCAATCGTCGGCTAAATACGTCGGCAATTTGCTGGACTTTTTGGATGTGGCCGCCGTGATTTTGAAAAAGGCGCGTCCGACGGCGGTCAATTTGGCTTGGGCTGTAGACCATATGCTGGCGCTGGCGCGGGATGAGCGTTTTGACCGCGCCGACGATATCCGCGAGGCGCTGTTGGCCGAAGCGCAGCGCCTGGCCGACGCGGACGTGGCGACCAATAAGCGCATGGCCGAACACGGTGCGGCGCTGATCAATGACGGGG
Organism: Ardenticatenia bacterium; assembly: GCA_026984385.1. Classification (GTDB taxonomy): domain Bacteria; phylum Chloroflexota; class Anaerolineae; order Aggregatilineales; family Aggregatilineaceae; genus JALSSH01. The sequence goes on from JALSSH010000054.1 coordinate 4,046, forward strand.
ACACGATCTTGCACCATTGCAACACCGGCATGTTGGCGACGGTGGATTACGGCACGGCGTTGGGCGTGATCCGCATGGCCCATGAGCAGGGTAAGCAAATCCACGTGTTGTTGGACGAAACACGCCCGCGTTTGCAGGGGGCGCGGCTGAGCGCCTGGGAATGCGAGCAGCTCGGCATCCCCTATGACATCATTCCGGACACGGCGGCGGGTTACTTTATGCGGCGCGGTGAGGTGAATTTGGTGCTTTTCGGCGCGGATCGCGTGGCGGCCAACGGCGACGTGGTGAACAAGATCGGCTCGTACCAAATCGCGGTGCTGGCTCGGGAAAACCGCATCCCGTGCTATTCGGTTTTCCCTACCTCGACGGTGGATTTGAGCAAGGCCAACGGCGACGAAATCCCGATCGAGGAGCGCGATCCGTCGGAAGTGCGCGCGCCGTATGGGTGCGCGATTGTGCCGGAGACGTACCACGCGCGCAACCCGGCCTTTGACGTGACGCCGCAGAAATATTTTGCGGGGCTGGTGACCGAGGTCGGCGTGATCTTGCCGCCTTTCACGGAGCGTTTGGCTCAGGCGGTGGAACGGGCACAAAATGAGCTTTTGCGCGGGGAGTGAGCGGGGCTGTGGCTGCTGCGAGTTGCTGCGAGGGCTTCGCCCCCGCGCCCCCAGCAGGGGGCTTGTGCCCCCTGCACCCCCCGCGAGCCGCGCTGACGCGCGCCTCGCGGCGCTCATGCCCGCCCGCCGCCCAACGTTTGCGGCAAGTGGGCCACTGGGCGCGCCGCCCGCAGGACTGGCGCAGCCAGTCCTCGGCGAAGTTCCGCGCCAGCGGAACTTCGCCGGTGCGCTTTTCAGCGCACGCGGG
>JALSSH010000055.1 GCA_026984385.1 Ardenticatenia bacterium
TGGCGTGACGCTGCAAGTCGTTTTCCGTTGCCGTCAGGATAGGCAGCAGCGCTCGCGCCGCGCGCTCTCGTTCCGCCAGCGACGCCTTTGGCCCCAATTGAGCGGTGGCCTGCTCGATCACATACTCGGCCACCGGCACGGCGCGCTCCAACAATGTTTCCCACGCCGCCGGATCGTCGCGGATCAAGTCGTCGGGGTCTTGCCCTGGCGGCAAACTGACCACGCGCAAATCCACGCTGAGCTTGCCCGTGTAACGCACGATGCCGCGCGGGTCAAAGCTCACTTGCTGTGTGCCGTCCAGCGTTTGGCTTGCCACGTTCAGCCCACGCATGGTGGCGTTGATCCCCGCCGCGTCCGGATCGAGCGCCAGGATCAAGCGCGAGGCATAGCGGCTTAGCTGGCGCAAATGTTCCTCGGTGAGCGCCGTGCCCATTTGGGCGATCACGTTGGTAAAGCCCGCCTGGTGCGCCTGCATCACATCCATATAGCCTTCGACGATGACCGCCACCTCGCTTTCGCGGATGGCTCGGCGCGCCATATCCAAGCCGAAGAGCAAGCGGCTTTTGTCAAAAAGCGGGCCTTGCGGTGAGTTCAAATACTTAGGTTTAGCGTCCGGAGCGAGCGCGCGCGCGCCAAAGCCCACCGTGCGCCCGCGACGATCGCGGATCGGGATCACCAGCCGATGGCGGAAGCGGTCGTAGGGGCGTTGGCCTTCTTCTTTGCGTGTGGCAACGCCCGCCTCGACAATCTCCTCCTGGCTATAGCCGAGCTTCTGCAGATGGCCCAGCGCTTGCCGCCAGTCGTTGGGCGCGTAGCCCAACATAAACGCGCGCACCGTCTCCTCGTTAAGCCCGCGCTTAGCCACATAGTCGCGGGCGAGCTGGGCGGCGGGCGCTTGGAGCAATTGCTGGTGGAAAAAGCGCGCTGTCTCTTCCAACAAACCGCGCAGGCGTTCCAATTTGACTTGCTGTTCGGTTTGCTGAGGAGATTGTGGACGCAGCTCAACGCCCGCACGATGGGCCAATTCACGCAGCGCTTCGGCGAAGTCCCAGCCCTCGCTTTTCATCACGAAGCTGAAGACATCTCCCCCCTCGTTGCACGCGCCGAAGCAACGCCACGTTTGCGTTTCTGGGAAAACGACAAAGGAAGGCGTTTTTTCCTGGTGGAAGGGGCACAACGCCTTATAGTTGCGCCCGGCCTTCTGCAAATTGACGTATCCCGAAACGATATCTACGATGTCCAGACGAGCTTTGATGTCGTCAACAACTGACATGGGGTGTGGGCCACCGCTCACCGCGCTCTACGTGCTTAGGATTATAAGCGGCTTGCAAAGGGCACGCAAAAAATTGGAGTGTGCGGGAGGTTTTTTGAGCAAATGCGAGCACACAAAAAGCCGTCGCCTTGTGACGGCGGCTCTTTGTGCGTGAGGGGTTCGGCGTGGCGGCTTTAAGCCATGCCGAGCTTTTGCCGCACTTGGTCTTCGATCCAGGCGTAAGTGCGTTCCAGTCCTTCTTCCAGCGAAATTTCCGGTGCCCAGCCCAAAACTTCACGTAGCCGTGTGTTGTCGGAGTTGCGTCCACGCACACCTTGCGGCCCGGGCACGTGCTTTTTGACGATCTCGATGCCCGCGATCTCCGCGATGATGTCCGCCAGCTCGTTGATCGTCACCATACGGTCCTGGCCCAAATTGAGCGGGTGCGGATAGTCCGAGCGCATCAGTTTGTGGATGCCGAGCGTGCAGTCGTCAATGTAGCAAAACGAGCGTGTCTGTTCCCCGTCGCCCCAAATTTCCACTTCGGGGTTACCGGTCAGTTTGGCGACGGCAATCTTGCGGCAGAGCGCCGCCGGCGCTTTTTCGCGCCCGCCTTCCCATGTGCCCAGCGGCCCGAAGATGTTATGAAAACGCACGATGCGTGTTTCGATGCCGTAATCTTCGCGATAGTGGATGTTCAGTCGTTCGGTGATCAGTTTTTCCCAGCCATAGGCATCCTGCGGTTGGGCTGGGTAAACGTCATCTTCTTTGAGCGGTGTCACATCGGCGCTGGTTTGCAGATATTCCGGATAGACACACGCCGAAGAGGTGTAAAAATAGCGCTGCGCGCCGTTGATGCGCGCTGCTTCTAACGTGTGTAGATTGATCAGCAGGTTGGAATACAGGATATAGGCGTGGTGGGAGGAGATATAGCCCATGCCGCCCATTTCAGCGGCCAGCGCATAAACTTCGTCTACGCCGCGCGTGGCCTGCAAGCACGCATCCCAGCGCCGCAAGTCCAAAATTTCGAACTCGTCGGCGTCGGTCGGCGAAAATTCGGGGTGCTTCAAGTCCACGCCGCGCACCCAATAGCCGCGTTCCTTCAGAAACGTAACCAGGTGGTGGCCGATAAAGCCGCCCGCGCCTGTGACAAGTACCTTTGTTGGCATAGCGTCTTCCTACTCGATACATTTTCCCGTTGAGTGACGGGAAGTATACCCGCCTCGGGGGAGAAATTCAACGGGCATGCTTCTCCGGGTGCCTGACTTGCCCCGCCTGT
>JALSSH010000056.1 GCA_026984385.1 Ardenticatenia bacterium
GCGGGCATGGGCGAAGGGGGCAACCCCGCGCCAGGTGACAGCCCGGACGCCGCGCCGCCGCAGGCGTGGGACATGCAAGCGCAGGGTGATTTGGTCGGGGAACTGGTGGAACGTGCGCGCACCGACGCGATGGGCTGGGCGGCGCTGATTGCGGCGTTTTTCGTGGGCACGGGCGCGCTCAGCTCGCTGATGTTGCCCAACCCTAAAGGCGAGGCCGGCTTGGGAGAACGCGGCGCAAGCGCGTAATACTGCGCGACACAAAAGCAAGGAGCGGGCACACGAAAAGTGCCCGCTTACTCTTGCGACGGCGCACAAAAAAACACGACGCTTGGGCGTCGTGTTCCTCGTGTTGCCCTCCAAGCGAAATACGGCTTAAGCGTCTTGCAGCGCCGTTTCAATCGCTTCGAGCAACTCTGCAGACGTCGTAGGTTTGACCAAAAATTGGTCAACACGCAACCGCTCGGTCTCCTCACGGAAGCGCGGATAGCCCGTCACAACCACGATGCGCACATCCTGCAACGCAGGCATCTGTTGGATGCGTTCAAGAACAACGCCCCCGCCCAACATCGGCATCAGAATGTCCAGCACGATCACATCCGGCGTGTAACTCATCAGATATTGCAACGCTTCAGCCCCATTTACCGCTTCTGCCACCGTGTAACCGGCGCGCTCCAAAGCCAGCCGCATCAGAGAGCGTTGCTCCGCGTCGTCCTCGACGATGAGAACCGTATGCCCCATATCCAAAATCCTTTCCCCCGTTTTTCCAGCAAGACGCTTACCATTATTATAGGCTGTTATGTTATGAAAAGAGAGCGAAAGCGTTAGTAAGCCAGGGCTTATCAATGCAAAAAGCGCTAGATAGAGATTAGGCGAGCATCTGAGAATATTTGGGGTGCGTACTCGCTGACTGTTCGCATGTAGGATGTGCTGTCGATTAGAATTGATAAGCCCTGGTTAGTAAGCAGTGGTAAAAAGGTTAGAAAAGACAAACGGCCCGCGCATAGGCAGGCCGTTTGAGGAGTATACGGAGGTTGTGGGGCGGTTAGGCCGGTTCGCCGACCGCGTCTTCCGGCTCGACTTCGGTAAAGGTCAGTGTGTCTTGCTCCGCGTCATAGTCAACCAGCACCGAGCTGCCGACTTTGACCTTGCCGGAAAGGATCACATCCGAGAGCTTGTCCTCCACCAAGTTGGTGACCACACGGCGCAAGGGGCGCGCTCCGAACTCCGGATCGTAGCCTCGTTCGGCTAAATATTGGCGCGCGTCCTCGGTTACCTGTAGCGACATCGCGCGTTCGGCCAGCCGCGCATTGACCTTGCTCAGCTCCAAGTCCACGATTCGCTTGATCTCGTCGCGGGTCAGCGCACGAAAGACAATCGTGGCGTCCACGCGGTTGAGAAACTCCGGACGGAAAACACGGCGCAGATTTTCCATCACGTTGAGCCGCATCTCTTCGTAGTCTTGCTCGGCGGCGTGCTCTTCGTCGGTCACCGGCAAATCGAAGCCCAGCGATGCGCCCTTCTTGAGCACGTCCGCGCCGACGTTGCTGGTCATAATGATCATGGCGTTACGAAAGTCCACCCGCCGTCCGCGCGCGTCCGAAAGGTGACCCTCTTCCATGATCTGGAGCAGCATGTTGAAGGTTTCCGGATGTGCCTTTTCGATCTCGTCGAAAACCACGATGCTATAGGGGCGGCGGCGCAGCGCTTCGGTGAGCTGGCCGGCGTCCTCGTAGCCCACATAGCCTGGAGGGGCGCCGGTCAGCCGTGCGACGGTATGCCGTTCCATAAACTCGCTCATATCCAGTTGGATAAGCGCGTCCTCGCTGCCGAAGAGAAACTCCGCCAGCGCTTTGGTCAGTTCGGTTTTGCCCACACCGGTCGGCCCCAGAAAGATAAACGAGCCGATCGGGCGGCGCGGGTCTTTGAGGCCCGCACGTGCGCGGCGCACCGCTTTGCTGATGGCCGTGATCGCTTCGTCTTGGCCCACCACGCGCTTGTGCAGCTCTTCTTCCATGTGCAACAGGCGTTCGCTTTCTTCCTGTTGCAACGTGGTGACGGGGATACCCGTCCACATGCCGACCACTTCGGCCACGTCCTCGGCGGTCAGCCGTGCGCGGCCCGTTTCAGGGTCCCAGTGCCGAGCGTACTCTTCATACTCGGCTTCCATTTCCGCGATGCGCGTTTGGAGGTCTTGCTGCTCTTCTTCGCCGACCTCCTCACGTAACAGCTCCAGATCAGCGCGGGCCTCTTCTAGCCGCGCCTTGAGCCGCTTGACGCGCGAGGCTTCCGGCGATTTGTACATGCGCACGCGGCTAGAGCCTTCGTCGATCAAGTCAATGGCTTTGTCCGGCAAAAAGCGATCCGGCACATAGCGCGCCGAAAGGTTGGCGGCGGCCTCAATGGCCTCATCGGTGATAGCGACGTTGTGGTGCTTTTCGTAAGGCTCACGGATGCCGCGCAGAATGGTGATGGTTTCTTCAATGGTCGGCTCTTCCACCATCACCTTTTGGAAACGGCGTTCGAGGGCCGCGTCGTTTTCGATATGACGGCGATACTCGTCCAGCGTGGTCGCGCCGATACATTGTAACTCACCGCGTGCGAGCGCCGGTTTGAGGATATTGGCCGCGTCTACGCTGCTGCCCGCCGACCCTGCGCCGACGAGCATATGCACCTCGTCGATAAACAGGATGCTATCGCTTTGCTTCAGCTCTTCGATCACGCGCTTGAGCCGTTCTTCAAACTGCCCGCGATACATCGTGCCCGCCACCAGCGAGCCGACGTCCAGTTGCAACACGCGCTTACCCAACAAGGGGGCGGGGGCATCGCGGTCAATGATGCGTTGGGCCAGCCCTTCCACAATAGCCGTTTTGCCTACCCCCGGCTCACCGATGAGCGCGGGGTTGTTTTTCTGGCGACGGCTAAGAATTTGGATCACGCGCTCGATCTCCATCTCGCGCCCGATCACAGGGTCGAGCTTACCTTGTTCGGCCAGCGCGGTGAGGTCGGTTGCCAGTTGATCCAACTGGGGAGTTTTGGCAGAAGGGCGTGTCGGACGCGCCGGACGCTTTTCCTGCGAGCGGCGGGAACGGAACGGGTTGTCCTGCAACACTCGCCGCGTTTGCGAGCGTATTTCCTCCGGGCTGACTTTTAACTCGCGGAAAACATCGCTCGCTACGCCTTCCGGATAGCGGGCCAGCCCCAGCAGCAAATGTTCTGTGCCGATGTAGTGGTGTCCCATGCGGCGCGCTTCTTCAACGGCCAGTTCTAAAACGCGCTTGGTCGCGGGAGAAAGGTCCATACGCTGGACGCCTGGGCGCTTATTAGCGCTGGTCAGGCGCTCCACGATCCGCTCCACCTCGTCAGGCCGCACGCCCAAGTCACGCAAAACGCGGCTGGCGACGCCCCCCTTTTCACGCATCAGGCCCAAGAGCAGATGCTCGGTGCCGATGTGCGCGTGCTGCATCTTTTCGGCTTCTTCCTGAGCCAAGCTCAAGACTTTGCGGGCACGCTGGGTGAAGCGCTCCATTTTGTTCGACATCGTGCGATTTCTCCTCGCTCTGTCGCTGGTGGCACAGCTGCGGCGTGACGCTCAAGAGCGGGTAGCAAAGTGTCACGCCAACGCTTCTGAACTTGCCGACCAGCACGTGCTCTCTACGTTTATTTTAGATGAGCCGCAACAGATTAACCACCCCTTTTCGTCTAATTCATATAAAATAGGGAATAGGAGCGACATCGCCCACGTTGAAAGTTGGCGCACCCCGCCCGCGCCACTATAATAGCGCCCCGATATCGGGTTTATAGGTAAAAAAGGAGTTTCCGGACATGCTTAAACGGACCAAGCACCATTTGGGGCGTGCCGGTGTGGTGTTGCTCGTCACGGTGTTAGTAGCGGCTTTCGGGTTACCTGCGCTGCCTCATAGTGCAGCGGCAGACGATATGACCTCGGTCACGCTGTTTATGAGCTATATCCCCAGCGTGCAATTTTCTATGCTCTACGTCGCAGCGGAAAAGGGATACTTTGCGGAAGAAGGGATTGATATCCACTTTGAGAATAGCTTCAACGAGGCGGACGGTGTGGAGCGGATCGCCAACAATGACCTGCAGTTCGGCCTCATCAGCGGTGAGCAAGTGATCTTGGCGCGCGCCCAAGAGCGCCCAGTGGTATATGTGTTCGAGTGGTTTCACCGTTTCCCCGTCGGCATCGTTTCTCCGGCAGACACGAACATCGCCGAACCTGCCGACTTAGCCGGTAAGGTCGTGGGCGTGCCTATTCTCGCGGGCGCGAGCTATATGGGGCTGCGTGCCTTGCTGGCGGCGGGCGGCTTGACCGAAGACGACTTGGCCGAGCTGCGCACCATCGGCTTTACCGCGCCGGAAAACGTTTGCGAGCGCCAGGTGGACGCCGCCGTCGTCTATATCGCCAACGAGCCGCTCACCATCGAGACCGACTGCTTCCCTGTGAACGTGATCCAGGTCTCCGACTACGCCACACTGGTTTCTAACGGTTTGGTGACCAACGAGCAGACCATCCAGGACAACCCCGAGTTGGTGCGCGGCATGGTGCGCGCTATCCAGCGCGGGCTGGCAGACGTGATCGCCGATCCGGACGAGGCTTTTGAGATCAGCGTGCCCGAATACGTGCCGGACTTGCCCGAAGATCAGTATGAGACGCAGCGCCAAGTGCTCTACAACTCGGTGGAGCTGTGGCGCTCGGACGACCTGGGGCGCACCAACCCTGAGGCCTGGGAGGCCACGCAGGAAATTTTGCTCGACGCCGGATTGCTCGCCGAGCCACTGGAAGACCTGACGGCCTGCTACGACATGAGCTTTTTGCCCGATGAGCGTGTAGACACGACCGCCGAAGCCAAAAGCGAGTAAGCAGGGGTTCT
>JALSSH010000057.1 GCA_026984385.1 Ardenticatenia bacterium
GCGGTGGATTTCGGCTCAACGTTAGGCGGGCACGACTTAGCACAACAAGCCTCGTTCGGTTTCCGCACACGCGGACGCCGTCCCGGGCCGTTTTCGCTGGTGGAATCTATTCCCAACATTCCGGCGCACCACATCAGCCGCATCGTTGGGGCACGGGGGCGTCTGGTGTGCATTTCGGCGGCTTGCGCCACCGGCACGCACAGCATCGGCGACGCGATGCACCTTTTGCGCTACGGCAAAGCGGATGTGGTCTTCACCGGCGGAGTGGAAGCACTCATCCATGATTACGCCATCGCGGGCTTTACCTCGATGCGCGGATTGGCGACCGGCTATAACGACGCGCCGGGAAAAGCCAGCCGCCCCTTTGACAAAAACCGCAACGGTTTCGTTTTTGGTGAGGGCGCGGGCGCGATGGTGCTGGAGACGCTGGAGCGCGCGGTCAAGCGCGGTGCGCGCATCTACGCTGAAGTTGTCGGCATGGCTTCCTCGTCGGACGCCTATCATGTCGCCGCGCCGGACCCCGACGGACAGGGCGCGGCTAACGCGATGAAATGGGCGTTGGAGGATGGCGGAGTTGATCCCGAGCAGATCGACTACATCAACGCACACGGCTCGTCCACGCCGGCCAATGACGTGATGGAAACGCGCGCCATCAAGCAAGTTTTCGGTGAGCACGCCTACGACCTGGCGGTGAACTCTACCAAGAGCATGATGGGCCACTTGTTGGGCGGCACGGGCGCGGTTGAGGGGATCGCGGCGGTGATGTCGCTCTATGAGCAGGTGTTGCACCCCACCATCAACTATGAGACGCCCGATCCGGACTGCGACCTGGATTATGTGCCGAACGAGGCTCGTGATGCCAAGCTGACTTTTGCGCTTTCCAACAACTTCGGCTTGGGTGGACAAAACGCCAGCATTATTTTTATGCGCGTGTAAAACGTGCGGCTGTGCAGGTAAGCGGGCCGACGTGCTCAGCGGAGAGCGTCGGCCTGTTCTTGTTGGAGCTGTTCCAAGCTACGGGCTGCGTTGGCGCACAATCGCATCCCACCGACGGCGAACCATTCTTGCAGCGTTGGGCTGCTTTCCGCGCCGGAGATCGCCTCAAAGTAAATGCCTGTTCCCCAGCGGTAGTAGCGGCGGGTCTGTTCGCTCCAGGCGGCCCAGCCGCGCCAGATGACACTATGCCCGCCGTTGTAACCAGCCAACGCCAGCCCAACGTGGCCGTCGGCGCGCTGCAAGCTGCCGAGCAGATAGTCCAGGCCACGTCGTGCGTTGGTGTGCGGTTCGAGCATATCTTCCCCAGGCTCGAAGTGGAACGGCATCACTTGAAAAAGCCCCTGCGCGCCCGCCGAGGAGGTGACGTAAGGGTCGCCGCAACTTTCGATCTGGATCAGCGTGGCAATCAGGTTGGGATCAATTTGGTAGGCCTGTGCCCAAGCGCGGATCAGGGGCGCCCAATATTGCACTTCCGGCGTGAAGACCGAGGAAAGCGGCGCAGCGGCGGCTTGAGGACCGAGGGCGCTTTGAGCGTACATCGGCGGCGGCACATCCAACACTTCGTAGTCGGTTTCGCGGACCGAATGCCAAGCAAAGACGGCGCTCACCGTCACCCCAAAGCCGAGCATTCCGCAAAACATAAGCACCAGCGCGGAAAAGGCTAACCCGCTCAGCGAAAAACGACGCGACGGAGCGCGTGAGGGCATAGGGGAAATGGGACGGCGTGGGTTCATGGGGCATCCGTTCGGGTTCATCTCTTGCCCCAGCATACCCAGGCGCTCGGGGCACGTCAATAAAAGCGCGGTAAAAACGCGCCGAGCTGCGTATAATCTGCCTATGAGAAAACGGCACAAGGCACACGGAAAAGCACAAGGCTTATGAGCACACAACTTGTTCGCGTTATCGGAGGGGGGCTGGCCGGTTCGGAGGCCGCTTGGCAACTGGCCGAGCGCGGCGTCCCCGTTGAGCTTTACGAAATGCGCCCCCAGCGCAACACGCCCGCACACCGCACTGGCTGGTTAGCGGAGCTGGTGTGTAGTAACTCGCTGGGTTCGGACTTGCCGGACCGCGCCCCGGGCCTGCTGAAAAATGAGCTGCGGCGTATGGGGTCGCTGCTGTTGCGCTGTGCGGCGGAAGCGGCTGTGCCGGCGGGTGGTGCGCTGGCAGTGGATCGGGAAATTTTCGCGCGCGCCGTCACCGAGGCGCTGGAAGCTCACTCGCGGATCGCGATCATTCGCCAAGAAGTGACACAAATACCTGAAGGGCCAACGATCATCGCCAGCGGCCCCCTGACCGCGCCCGCGCTGGCGGGTGAGATCGCGGCGTTGATCGGTGAGGAGTATTTGTACTTTTACGACGCCATCGCGCCGACCGTCAGCGCCGAAAGTATTGATATGAGCATCGCCTTTCGGGCCAGCCGCTACGGGCGCGGCGAGGACGAGGAAGGCGACTACATCAATTGCCCGCTGACGAAAGAGGAATACGAGCGTTTTGTGCAGGCGTTGTTAGAAGCCGAGACCATCGAGTTGCGCGACTTTGAGCGCGAAGACCCGCGTTTTTTCGAGGGCTGTTTGCCCATCGAGCAGATCGCGGCACGGGGTGCGCAATCGTTGGCTTTTGGGCCGATGCGTCCGGTTGGGCTACGCGACCCGCGCACCGGCAAGCGCCCGTATGCCGTCGTGCAATTGCGCCAGGACAACTTGGCGGGCACGCTCTATAGCTTGGTCGGCTTCCAAACCAACCTCAAGTGGGGGGAACAACGCCGCATTTTGCGCATGATCCCGGGCTTGCAAAACGCCGAGTTCGAGCGCTACGGCATGATGCACCGTAACACGTTTATCAACGCACCGATGCACTTGCGCCCCACGCTGCAATTCAAGCGCCGCGACGATCTCTTTTTCGCGGGACAAATTACGGGCGTGGAAGGCTACGTGGGCAACATCGGAACGGGCTTGTTGGCGGGGGTCAACGCGGCCAATCTAGTTTTGGGGCGTCCGTTGTGGAAGTTGCCACCAACAACCATGCTGGGCGCGTTGTGCCACTACATCACGCACGCCGAGCCAAAGGACTTCCAGCCGATGAAAGCCAATTTCGGCATTCTGCCACCGCTGGAAAATCCGCCGCGCAACAAGCGCGAGCGTAAGCGCGCCTATGCCGAGCGCGCCTTGCGCGATTTGGAGAGCTTTTTGGCCGCTCGTGCGGACTAAACGGACATTGCCGCTACATTGTTGCTAGGAGGGACACCGTGAAAGTCAATTTTTACGCCACACTCCGTCCCCTCGTGGGACAAAAAACCGTCGAGGTCGAGCTTCCGGAAGGAGCAACCGTACAGCAGTTGATCGAGGAGGTCGTCAAGCGTTACCCGGCTCTGCGTCCGGAGCTGGTGGACGAGGAGGGACGCTTGCATGGGCACGTGCACGTCTTCATCAAGGGGCGCGATGTGTACTACTTGGAGCAAGACGTAGAGACGCCGATCACCTCCGAAGACAAGATCGACATTTTCCCCGCGATCGGGGGAGGCTAGATGGCCGCCGAAAAGCGCATCGAGCGCGACGTGCACGGCGTCCCGTTGTGGCTGCTGCGCGCCTATTTGGAGGAACTGGGCGGGCAAGCGGACGGAGAGACGCGCGTAGTTGGCTCAGGTTGGGAAGCGCGCCTGAGCAAGCTGGATGACTACCGCATCGGCTCGTTGCGTGTGGGGCGCGTGCGGCTGGAGCTATGGGGCGAAGCGGACGCACTGGCGCGGCTGATGCCGCCCTTGGAGCTAAAATTGTTGCGCGGCGGGGGGTAAGTTTGTAGCCGCCGTCTGCACGAAAAAAAGCCGAGGGAACATCCCTCGGCTTTGTGCGTTGTGCGGAAACGATCTACTCGATGATCTCCAGCTCCCGTAGCTTGGATTCGGGCACGACGCCGTTTTCCCAACCGCGCACTGCGTAATACTCTTCGAGCATTTCCGGCAGCTCGCAGATATGTCCTTCGGAGCCGGGGACGGTGGAAGGTTCTTTGAGGAAGCGTTCCGGCAGGTAGTCGCTACCCTCGCCGAAACCGGCCAGGTTGTTGTAGTAGCGCTCCAAATTGTAGATACGCTCGCCGCACTGCAACAGTTCCTCGACCGAGTAGCCGAGGCCGGTCATCGCGTTAAACTGCGCCGTGTACTCGTCCATTCCCTCAGCAAAAGCGGAAAACTTGCAGATGTCCAGTGAGTCTGAGACGGCGTGTACGTCTTGGAAGACTTTGGTCAGCTCGCCTTTGCCTTTCCACTCCAGCGGGTCAGCTTTGAGCGACTGGAACGGCATAATATTCAGCTCGACGGCGGGGGTGTAGGCGCGCAGGTGGCACGCGCCGCGATTGCTGGTGGCGTAGGCGATGCCCATGCCCTTCAGCCCGCGTGGGTCATAGGCGGGGATGGCCTGGCCCTTGACGGTCATGGCGATCTCCGGATGGCCGAAGTGTTTAGCGGCGCGCTCCGTGCCCTCGGCCAACACATCGCCGATGCCCTCACGGAGAGCGATCTTGCGGATGGTCTCGACCATAGCGGCAGTATCGCCCCATTGCAGCGCGGCGCCGTTCGTATAGTTGCGTTGGGTCGCTTCCATAAACATCGAAAGCACGTTGCCGGTTTCGATGGTATCCAGGCCAAAGTCGTTGCACATATCGATCATTTTGGCGACGGAGGCGATGTCGTCGTTATCGCAGTTGGCCCCGACGGCCCAGGCGGACTCGTACTCCACACTTTCCATGCGCAACCCAGCGTAAGGCCCGGCCTTGATCTCCACTTCCTTTTTGCAGGCCACCGGACAAGCGTGGCAGGTGGGGTTGCCGGAAAGCACATTGTCGACCACGTACTCACCGCTGATCAGCTCCGCGCGGTCACCA
>JALSSH010000058.1 GCA_026984385.1 Ardenticatenia bacterium
GGCATGGGGTCACTCCTGATTTCAGCTCGCTATTGCACGTAGCCTTGCACTTCAAACACGCCGTTGTCCGCGCTTAGCGTCTCCGGATAGAAGATTACCGTTTGCCCCAACTCTTCGAAGGGCTGCACCAACAGCGCTTCGAATTGGTCTTCGACGGTGGTAATCACAAAGTCCGGCAACTTGAAGCCGCCCACGTCCACCGTGACAATATCAAAGCCGAAAACGCCCGCGCTATCAATTTGTGGCTCGATCTTCACTTCTAGCGGCAGCGAAAGGGTCTCGTAGTCCGGATATTGCAGCTTGGCGTAAAAAAGAAACGCGCCGTCGTCTATGGCGATCTGCACGTCCGTAAAGGGGAACGTGTTGCCGTGCTCTTCGGCGAAGCTTTCCCCTTGCAGCGCCATCCACGAAGAAAGTTGATTTTGGTCAAAGCGCAGCCAGAACCAATTTTGCTGAGCCGCATTCGCTTTGGCCGTGTCCAACACCGACTGGAACGCTTGCGCCTGGGCAGCGCTGGGCACGAAGTTCGCCGAAAGCGGCGCGTCCGGCGCGTTGGTGGAGACATAAATCGCGCCAGCCACCACCCCAGCGCAACACAGCGCCACGATCAGCACCACCAGGAAGCAGCAACCGCCGCACCCATGCAACATGCGTTAGCCTCCTCAGTTACAGCCGAAATCATGCGCTCATTGTACCACAGCGCCGCCTTCTCGCGCCGCCGACGTTGGCAGCGTGCGCCGCCCCCCTGTACAATCGCGGGTAGCGCGGATTTGCAGCACGCAGGAGCAACGATGACCCCGATTTTGTGGATGCTTTCGGGCGGCATATTCCTTTCCGCCGCCTTGACCATTGCCGCCCAATATCGCCACGCCAAACGCCTGGAATACGTCGCCAAGCCGCTCACCACAGCGCTCATTGTGGCGCTGGCGCTGGGGCACGGGCGGGGCGTGCCCAGTCTTTACGCTTACCAAACGTGGATTGTGCTGGGGTTGCTCGCCTCGTTGGTGGGCGACGTGTGTTTGATGTTGGAGGGCGAGCGTTGGTTTGTGCGCGGCTTGACCGCCTTCCTGGTGGCGCACCTCTTTTACATTGCGGCTTTCACAGTGGCGCGCGACGGTGAGACCGTCCCCTGGTATTATGCGCTGCCCTTTTTGGCCTACGGCGCGCTGATGCTACGTATCCTTTGGCCGCACTTGGGCGAGCTGCGTCCGGCGGTCTCGGCGTATCTGGCGGTGATTATGGTCATGGCCTGGCAGGCGGCCACGCGCTGGATCGCCGTTCAAGGCGCGGGGGGTAGCTCTTGGGCGCTGGCGGGCGCCTATCTCTTCGTGCTTTCGGATTCGGTGTTGGCGGTGGCGCGCTTTCGTGGGGAATGGCGTAGCGCGCGTTTTTGGGTGCTGAGCACCTATTTTGCGGCGCAATGGTTGCTGGCCTTCTCGGTCGGATAGGCGTTGGGGAGCAACCAGCGAGAACCCCACTAGGACTATTTGCCTATTCGGGGGTTTTTCAGTACGCTTCAGGCAACACTGCCGAATCGGAACACAGCGAGCGGGTGGCCTTATGGCAAATGATGACCTGATTAACCAAACTCTCGGACGAGGACAGTACGAAATCCGCGCCGTCTTAGGGCGTGGCGGCATGGCAACCGTCTACCTGGCGCGCCAAGCCTCGATGGAACGCGACGTGGCGGTCAAGGTGATGACGCCGGAGCTGGCCGACGATGAGGCGTTCGTAGAACGCTTTGAGCGCGAAGCTCAAGTGATCGCTCTGCTGCAACATCCCCACATCTTGCCGGTGATCGACTTCGGCAAAGAAGGCGAGCATATTTATATCGTCATGCGTTTGGTGCGCGGCGGCAGTCTGGACCAACGCTTGGCACACGGCCCGCTGGATTTGCCGCTGGCAAGCCGCATGTTGGGGCAGATCGCCTCGGCGCTTTCCTTTGCCCACGAGCAGGGCATTATCCACCGCGACCTGAAGCCCAATAATGTGCTGCTGGACAAACGCGACAACGCCTATTTGACCGACTTCGGCATCGCCAAGATGTTGGCCGGCACAACCCAACTCACCGCAACGGGGAACATCCTCGGCACACCGGCGTATATGGCCCCCGAGCAGTGGCGCGGCGAGGCGATAGACGCGCGCACCGACATTTACGCGCTGGGCGTGATGCTCTACGAAATGGTGTTGGGGCGCTTGCCTTTCACCGGCGACACGCCCTATACGCTGATGTATAAGCATTTTAACGACGCGCCCCCGCCCCCACGTGAGATCAACCCTGCGTTGCCGCCCGTTGTTGAGCAGGTGATCTTGCGCGCGATGGCGAAAGACCCCGACCAACGCTATCAATCCGCCGAAGACCTGGCCGCCGACTTCGCCAACGCGGTGCATGGACGGCCTACGGTGGCCGGCAGTGCCGTTGCGCCGGAAGATATGCTGGAAACGTTAGTCGGCGATGAGGACGTGCTCCCCGCGCCGGTTACACCGACCGCCGCCGCCTCGTCTGCGCCCCCCACCCGAGCTAATGCCCCGACAAACGACGTAGCAGAAATTGCGCCCCCGCGCAAACGCCCCACCGGTTTGTTGGTCGGTGTGGCGCTGGTGGTGTTGATGGTGCTTGGCGCGGTCGGTGTATGGGTGCTCGGCGGCAAGGGGGAGGAGGTCGCTACCCCCACCGACACGCCGACGGCTACGCGCACCGCCACCGCAACGGCAACACCGACCGCAACCTTCACCCTGACGCCCAGCCCGACCCCGCGCACCACCACCGCAACCATTTTGGCAGAGCGGGCCAACGTGCGCAGCGGCCCGGGCTTGGACTACGACGTGATCGGCGCGCTTTCCCGCGATGAGGAGGCGTTGGTCACGGGGGTGAGCGAAGACGGCGGCTGGTATCAGGTCGTTTTCCAAACGCGGCTGGGTTGGGTTTCGGCGGAAGCTGTGCGTATCAGCGGCAACCCCAATATCGCGGTGGTGGCTTTGCCGACCGAGACCCCGCTCCCGACCGACACGCCCACACCCACGCGAACTCCTACGCCAAGCGCTATGCCTTCGCCCACCCCGACCGAGGTCGTGGGCGTACAACGCGACATCGTGCTCCCTACCGAATTTGCCCCGACCACCATCACAGAGCTGGGCTTGACGTTTGACTATCCCACCAACTGGCCGCAACCTGCCGTGCTCAGCGTGTTGGCGCTCATTTCGCCGCTTAGCTCCGACGTCGCGAATTCGGACGATTATCCTTCGATCGCCCTGGCGCGCGGCACACGTGAACAATTGCTGAACGCGGGCATCACCAGCGACACGAGCGACCTCAAAGCCGCTTTGGAACACCCCTTCCAAACGGATTTGTCCGGCACGACCAAGCCGACCTCCGATTTTGCTTTCCCGGGCTACGTTCTGGACCTGGCCGAGGAAGGGACGCATGTCTGGGGCTGGATTTTTGAGATCGGGAGCGA
Organism: Ardenticatenia bacterium; assembly: GCA_026984385.1. Taxonomy (GTDB): domain Bacteria; phylum Chloroflexota; class Anaerolineae; order Aggregatilineales; family Aggregatilineaceae; genus JALSSH01. Next base: position 3,459 of record JALSSH010000058.1, read on the forward strand.
CGATTGGCTGTATATCTTGGCGATTGCGCCCTCTAGCGCCTATGACCAGGAATTCGGCGAGCGTGTTTTGGGGCGTATGGTGCGCTCGATGCAGGTGGACGGTCAATCGTTGAGCGCCGCCGCCCCCGAGGGGGTGGTGCTGACTGGGCCGCCGCTTTCGGTTGGCGAGCACGTGGTCATAGATGGCTTTGACAACAACGCCAACGACTGGCGTTTTGGCGAGATCGTGGACGGGCAATTGATCGTGAGCGCATACGACACAGACACTTACCGTTGGGCTTACCCGTATACGGTCGCCGAAGGCGCGACGGCTTACTACGCTCAGGTTACCGGTCAGTTGCTGGATAACGTCAACCGTTATGCGTATGGGATGAACTTCCGCATAGGCGAGACCCGTTTTTATACCTTTATGCTCACACATGAGGGCACGTTCGCGCTGTACAAGGTCTTGGACGGCACATGGACCCCGCTTGTCCCGGAAACCGAGTGGCCCGGAGTGCGTTTGGGCGTGCGCGCGCCCAACACGTTCGGCGTGCTGGTGATCGGTGGATATATCGAGCTGTATCTGAACGGTGAGCGGGTCGCGGCGCTGGTGGACGAGTCGCTGCCTCGCGGGGGAGCGTTTCCTGCCCTTTATGTTTACCCGAATATACCCACGCCGCTCAGCGTTGCTTTTGACAACTACATTTACGGCGAGCTGGCCCTAGCGCCGCAGTCATTAGACGCGGCAGAGGGCGCGGTGGCGACGGCTACGCTGAGGGAAAACGGGCCGATGCGCCTTTACGCGCAGGACAACGCGGAAATCCTGGGCATGGTCAACGCCAAGCAACCGTTGGCGGCGTTGGCGCGCTCTGAGGACGGGCGCTTTGTGTACGGCTATGCGCAGGGTATGGCCGGCTGGATCGAGGCGCGCGTGTTGGCTTTGCAACGCGGCGGCGAGCCGCTTTTGGTGAGTGCGTTGCCGATCTTGGACGCCAATTTTGCCGGCGAGATCGTGACCGCTTGGCCTGTGCCGGAACAAACACCGCCCGCCCAGACGGAAGTTGTGCCCACCGCCACGTCTTCCCCATTGCCGCCGCCCGGGATGTTGGTCTATGAGCAGGAAGTGCGCGATGAGCTGGCCCTCAATGGGCTTTCGCGTTGGCTTTTCCAGGGCCAAGCGGGTGACTTGGTCACCGTGATCGCCAGCCCGCAAGACGCGCCGGATTTGCTTTTGCGGATCGCGGTGCTGGCGGCGGACGATACGGAGCTGTGCCACAGTTCGGGCGGCGTGGCCGGAGAGCCGATTATGGTTGGTGAGTGTGAGCTGCCGCAAAGTGGCCTTTACACGGTGCGGATCGAGGCTTTTTCCGGGGAAGGGCGGTTTACGCTGAGCGTGCTCAA